>NZ_JBWONM010000107.1:0-3189 GCF_056450045.1 Hydrogenivirga sp. | reverse complement strand
TGCTCTTCTGAGGTATCGGAGCTGAAGATTATGTTCTTTGCGGGGATTCCCAGAGCCTTCAGAAACCCTATCCAGAAGCGGTGGGTTGACCACACGTTTAGCACCTTCGGAATTCCAACCCTTATGTTTTTTCTTTTATCTTTAAAATCACCGCCTTCGGCGGTCCTTTTCTTAAAGAGAGTCAGGATAGGCATGAGCGGACCTCCTGTTATAATCTGAAAAGATGCTCAGGAGAAAGAAGCTGGGGGAGTAGCTATGGACCCGATCTGGATACTTGCAATTGGTATAGTGGTCATAGGTATTTTCTTCCTCGTGCTCTCTAAGCTTGAGGAAAAGAAAGCTCTCCACAGGGGCTGATGTAAGATGAAGATAGAGCCTATATGGATTATGCTCCTTGCCGTCATAGTTATAGCAGGCTTTGCTTTTGCAATGATCAAAATAGACGAATCCCGTCAGAAGACCTCCCATTAGACCTCCACCCTTGCGTTGAAAGCTTCCTTCTGGACAAACTGGGCGACGTTGGGGAACTGACTCCTTACCTTCTCCATCTCCTCCTTGACAGCTTTGAGCTCGTTCTTGTCCTCCACGAGACCCTTGGGGCAGGAGTTGCCCGTTATTATCCTTACCCAGCCCTCGGGCAGGGGAACCTTTGACCAGGGTCTTCCCTTCCCGCCGGGGAGCTTCACATCTATGAAGGTCCTCCTGCACTCTATCGGACACCACCTGCAGACCGTCTCTTCGGAGGTTGTGGTCTTATACTCAAGGCTCTCTATCGTCTCAAAACCCCTGAAGCGCGTTCTTCCGAATCTCTCATAATGCTCAAGGGCGACCAGAGCCGATCCTATCGCACCCGCCTCTCCCGAGTAGGGGTGAACCACCACCTCGGCATCGGGAACTTTGGACTTCAGAAAGTCAACCTGAGCTTTCACGACCGCAAGGTTCCTGTGGGTCCCTCCCTGAAGGATGAATTTCTTTCCTATTCCCTTGAAGTTGGTAATGTTGCCGGCGTATATCCAGACGTTCTGGGGCAAAACCCAGCAAAGACCTGCCAGTATCTCGTCCGCATTCCATCCCTTCCTCTGCTGATTGACTATATCGCTCTGGAGGAAAACACCGCAACCCATCGTGAGGGTAGGCATGGCTTTGGCTGAGAAGGCACGCTCCGCTATCTCCTCAAGGGGTATCCCGAACCTTTCCGCAACTCCCTGCAGAAAGGCACCGTTTCCCGAAGAGCACTGGGAGTTGAGCCTGAAATCAACAACCGCCCCGTTTCTGAGGATTATTATCTTCACGTCCACACCGCCAACGTCGCAGATGCAGTCAGCATCGGGGAAGAAGTGAAGACCGGCGGTCGCGTGGGCAACGGTCTCAACTATCGCAACGTCCGCCCCGATGATGTCTTTGAGAAGGTCCTTCCCGTATCCCGTCACCCCTACCGCAAGGACCTTTGCCTCTCCTATCCTTTCCTTTATCTTCCTGAAGAGGTGCTTGGCGTCCTCTATTGGGTTGCCTTTGCTCAGCGAATAGACAGAAAAGAGAACCTCTTTTTCTTTAGACAGACAGACCGCTTTCGCGGTGGTAGAACCAAAGTCACAGCCTATAACGACCTCGTCTATTCTTCCCTCATAAGATTTCCTGCTCTTGTAGGCAAAGACCTGAGGCTCATAGATTTCTCTGAAGCGTCTAAGCTCTTCTTCCGTCTGCCAGAGTGCCCTTCTGCCCTCTTTCTTCTTCTGCTCGTGCTGACCCTCCTGAGTCCACCACCTTAGCTTCTCGTATCCTCTGTAGGTCCCTCCCTCTTTCTCCGACAGGGCGGTCAGAGCACAGCCCAGAGCTGCGTAGTAAAGGGCGTTATCGGGAACGATTATGAGGTCTTCAGGGTCTTTGCCCTCGGGCAGGGGGACGCCTCTCTCCTCCCAGAGTTTGGTAAGGTGGTGCCTCCAGGCTTCCTGAAGACCTTTGAAGAAGAGGTTGGGACCTCCCAGAAGAAGTACCTCGGGTCTTGGGGTGTTTCCCTTTGTGAGAACCGCAAGGTTTTGGTAAACTACCGCCTCAAAGAGGCTCGCTATTATCTCCTCAACGGGGACCCCCGCCTTAACGAGGCTGTTCACGTCCGCCTCCGCAAATATCCCGCACTTGGAGCTTACCTTGTGGAGCTGGTAGCCTTTATAACCCATCTGCGAGAGCTTCTCCGGAGAGATGCCCAGCTTCCTCGCGGACTTTTCTATGAAAGAGCCCGTCCCTCCCGCACAGGCGCTCTGCATGAAGACCTGACGGGTCTTTTTATCCCCCTCTCCGCTGAAGACTATCGTCTTCATGTCCTCCCCGCCGATCTCCGAGACAAAGCGCACGTTCGGGTGGAGTTTCTCAACGGCGGTTGCAACCGCCACCACCTCCTGGACGAACTTGGCCCCTATGAACTGGGCTATAAGTCCCGCCCCGGAGCCCGTTATGTAAACCCTGTCCCTTTGGGGTTTGAGTCCGTGCTCATCTTCAAGCCTTATCAGGAATTCAAGGACCTTCTGAGCCTGTCTGGTGTTGTGCCTCTCATAGGCTTTGTCCAAGATTTTGCCCTTCTCATCTATGAGAACGTACTTGCAGGTCGTTGAGCCAACGTCAAGTCCGAGGATCATGACAGAACCTCCTTATAATAGGTGAGGTGCTGAGGAGATACTGGGTTGAAGTTCTCAGAAATTTTGGAGTAGGCTTGATGGTTGCCTCTGTCGTACTGCTGATATCGGAGAGGATTGGGATTGAAGCATCCTTTATCACCTTCCTTGCAGGGTTGACCAATGTCATTGCGGGCTTTATACTCCTAAAAATAGGAGAAAGAGATGACCAATGAGCAGGCGATAGTTTTCCTTGTAGTGTTCGGAACGATAACCCTGATACTTCTTTCACTGATAACCACAAAGCTCTTTGAAAAGAAAGAAAAGACACCTTAAACCCTCCCCATGAGCTTTGCAATGTGCATCACGTAGTTTGCAGAGGTTCCCGCATAGCCGTAGTGAGGGACCCTGTAGGTTGCCTTCTTAAGCTCGGAGTGATCCTCTTCGTAGTTTCTTATATCCTCTTCCGTTAGCTTTGTCTTCTCAAGAACCTCTTCGTACTCCCTCTGTGCTCTCTTCTTTGCTTCTGTAAGTATCATCTGGCACCTTGAGAGGGCGTGAACCTCGGCGTCTCCCTTTA
>NZ_JBWONM010000106.1:0-9525 GCF_056450045.1 Hydrogenivirga sp. | reverse complement strand
ACGAGGGTTACTACTGTAGCTGTTATGCTTGAGAGGGGGTCAAAGTAAAAGCCTGCTGAGAGCTGGTAGTCTTGAAGGGGTAGGAACTGGTAGAGTTTTACCTGTATTGGGCTATGGAGGGTTTTGGCGGCTGTGTAGAGGGAAAAGAGAAAGGAGAGGGCTCCTCCGAGGACTGCTATTACTCCGCTTGCTAAGTCCCCTATCTGTCTCCCAAATAACCCTATTACTATGAAGGCTAAGAGTGGCGCAAAGACAACTACCAGACCTTCCATGCCTTACCCCCTCATATCCGTGATTTCGTCCGTTGACTCAACGAACCTGTAACGGAATATGGCTATTATTATCCCGAGACCCACGGCAGCCTCAGCGGCAGCGAGGGCTATTATGAAGAGGGCGAATATCTGCCCCTCCACTAGCCCCATGTGGGCGTCCGCTCCCACAAAGGCTATGTTGACCGCATTGAGAGCGAGCTCAAGGCTCATCAGAACCGTAACGAGGTTCCTTCGGGCTATGAGACCGAGCACGCCGAGCCCGAAGAGTATCATGCTGACCATCAAGTAAGCCTCAAGGGGTATCGTCTTCATAGGTCTGACTCTCCTTTCTCCCTATAAGAACCGCTCCTATCATGCCTATCAAGAGCACGAGGGAAACTACCTCAAAGGCAAAGAAATACTTCGTAAATAGGATTGAGCCCACAACCTCCGTGTTACCAAATTTCTCTATGAAAGCCCTGAACTTTCCCTCAGGGGAGGCTGTAACACCGAGGAAGAAGACTATCGCCATCTCAACGTAGAGAAGAACCACGAGGGGCAGGGAGATGATGCCCTCCATCCTGTAGTGGCTACTCTTCCTGAGAGCCTTCTCCCAAGGAACCGCCGTCAGAACGAAGACGTAGAAGACGGCGATGGCAACAGCGTATATGAGGAGCTGAAGGGCTCCCACGAGCTCAGCCCCTGCGGTGAAGAAGATGCCTGCTACGGCTATCAGGGCGGAGAGAAGCCAGAGTATAACGTATATCGGGTTCGTAAAGGTTATGACACCCAAGCCCGAGATAATAGCCCATGCTGAGAACAGAAGGAATATGGCGAACCTTACCATTCGTGCCTCCCCTTGTACTCAGGCTTGGGAAGCTTCACTTTGTTTTCATACCATAGCTTTTCCCTCTGGCTGTCATCTATCCATATCCTGTCGGGTTCATGCTCCCTTCTTGACTGCCAGTCCTTACCTATCTTCTCAAGGAGCTCAAGGTCAAGGATTGAGTCCTTCCTGGTGTAGGAAGCGGTCTCATGGATGTCGGTCTGATAGAGACAGTCAACGGGACAGGCGTCAACGCAGAAACCGCAGAAGGTACAGAGCATCAGGTTCATGTTGAAGACGCTCACAACTCTCTTGCCGTTGTCCAGCTTCTTCCCCTCAATCTCAAAGAGCTGGGGGACGGGACAGGCACGCTTGCAGAGAAGACAGACAACACACCTGCTCCTTCCGGGGATTACCTCTATGTTGAACCTCTCAACCCACTCATCGTAAGCGGGCTGGGGCTCGTTTCCATCAACTACCTTATGGGCAAAGAAACCCCTGAACCTCTTCGGGGGAGTGATCTTCTCATAGGGGTAGTGGGTCGTTATGGTCTTGGAAAAGGCGTGCCTTATTGTGACAGAGAGACCCTTTATAAAATCTATGAACAAAGCCCTCTCCAACCACGAGAGGGGCTTGGCTGCCACACGCTTAATCATCGCACTACCTCCCAAGGAGAGCGATAGATATTCTAACAGGATTTTATTTTCCTTGCCGGCTTACTCCCACACCACCGGGGCTATGACCGCGGTCAGGACTATGTTGATAAGAGCCAGGGGCAGCATCACCTTCCAGGCTATCTCCGTTATCTGGTCTATCCTGTACCGGGGTAGGGTCCAGTGAAGCCAGAGGATGAAGAGGAACAGGAGAGTGACCTTCAGCAGGAACCAAACGTAAGGGGAGAAGGCACCGAGGAAGAAGAGGGGATCAACGAAGCCCACGAAGGGTATGTTTATAGGAGACCAGCCGCCGAAGAAGAGGACAACAGCTATGGCAGACAGGGACAGAACCTCAACGTACCACTCAACGAGGGGAAAGAGTCCGAACTTCATCCCTCCGTACTCAACGGTAAAGCCTGTGACGAGCTCGGCTTCCGCCTCCTGTATATCAAAGGGGACCCTTCCCGTCTCCGCCAAGAGGGAAAACAGGAATACAACGAAGGCTATCGGCTGAATCCATATGTACCATAGGTTCTGGTCTATCTGCTTCTGGACTATATCGTAGGTGGAGAGGGTTCCGGCGAGTATCAGGGGACCCATAACCGCAAAGGTTATCGCTACCTCGTAGGATATTATTATCCCAGCCTTTCTCATTGAGCCTATCAGGGCGTACTTTGAGTTGGAAGCCCAGCCAGCTACCGCTATAGCGTAGACCGCAAGGGAGCCAAGACCGAAAACGAGCAGAAGGGCGACGTTAACGTCGGTTAGGATCGGCTTTATCCTGTAGCCGAAGAGCTCAAACTCAGGACCGAAGGGGACAACCGCAAAGACGAGGGTTGCGGGGACGAGGGCTAAAACTATGGCGAGGTTGTAGAGGAACTTGTTACCATAGCGGGGAAAGAGGTCCTCCTTCGTTATGAGCTTAAGACCGTCAGCTAAGGGCTGGAGAAGTCCATGCCACCCAACCACCATAGGTCCGGGTCTCCTCTGGATGTGGGCAGCTACCTTCCTCTCAACCCAGGTGAGGTAGGCTCCAACGCCGAGAACTATTCCCAGTATAACGAGTATCTTGACTATCGCTATGATGAGTCCAGCTACGACACTCTCCATCAAGCTCCTCCTACGTCCAAACCTTTGAAAAGTCTATACTCAAATTGCACTTCCCAATGTCCAGCTCAAGTTTATCACCGCTCACATCCCTGAGCTTTATAAAGGCTCTCTCGCTGTTCCTGTAGACCCTCGCCACCCTAAGCTCAGGATAGACGAGGATGTAGTAGGGGACCCCTTCCCTTCTGTAAATATGCTTTTTAACACCTTCGTCCCTCTCCGCTGTGCTGTCAGAGACAACCTCTATTATCAGTGCTGGGGCTGTCTTTATGTAATCCTCAACTGGTTCACAGAGAACAGATATGTCGGGTCTCAGGACTGTATCAGAGGACACTATATAGTCCAGCTCCGAGACTACAACGCACACTTCCAGTGAAGAGTTTATCTGGGTGAGTATGTTCGCAAGAACCCTTTGATGCAGGTACTTTGGCGAAGCCAAGGCAACGGGTATACCTTCAATAAGCTCCCAATCACCCTGCCACCTCTTGTAGTCCTCCACGGTGTAGTGGGGCAGGTAGCTGACCTTTCTCATCGGTCCGTCTCCCCCACAACAGGGTCTATGCTGGCTAATATGGTGACCGCGTCCGCTATCACCCTATCCTTCATAAGGTAGGGATATATGCACAGGTTGTAATAGGAAGGTGGACGGACCTTAACCCTGTAAGGCTTCACGCCACCCATTGACATAACGTAGAAGCCGAGCTCCCCTCTTGGGTTCTCACCCGATGAGTATATCTCCCCGTGGGGGACCTTCAGACCTATGCCGTCTATGGTGAGCTTGAGCTTTTTATCTTTGGGCACCTGGGCAAAGAAGGGGGCGTCCTTTGGCATGCTTTCAAGCTTCTTAACACACTGCTCAATTATCCTTACGCTCTGCCTCATCTCCTCAACCCTTACGAGGTAGCGGTCGTAGCAGTCTCCAACCTCTCCAACGGGGATGTCAAACTCAACCTCCTCGTAGGCGTCGTAAGGCTCAAGCTTCCTCATGTCGTAGGGGATACCCGAACCTCTGATTACAGGTCCCGTTACGCCGTAAAAGTAGGCATCCTCGGGGGATATGATACCCACCTCCTTGTTTCTCCTGAGCCATATCCTGTTGCGGGTCAGTATCCTCTCCCAGTCATTGAGCTCCTTCGGGAATCTCGCTATGAAGGACTTTATAACCTCAAGGGCTCCTTCGGGAAGGTCCATCCTGACACCACCCACCCTCGGGTAGGATATGGTCAGCCTCGCTCCCGTTATCCCTTCAAGGATGTCCATTATCTTCTCCCGCTCCTTGAAGGCGTAGAGGAATATGGTCAGAGCTCCGAGGTCAAGGGCGTAGGTCCCGAGCCACAGAAGGTGGGAGTTTATCCTCTGGAGCTCCGACATCATGGTCCTTATGTACTTAGCCTTTTCAGGAACCTCATCCTCTATGCCGAGGAGCCTCTCTATGGCAACCACCCAAGCCTGATTGGAGCACAGAGCTGAGAGGTAGTCCATCCTGTCGGTGTAAACGAGGAACTGGTTGTACATCTCGTTCTCTGCGAGCTTCTCAACACCCCTGTGGAGCTGTCCCAGGATAACATCCGTCTGAACTATCCTCTCACCCTCAAGGTCAAAGAGGAACCACATGGTCCCGTGGGTTCCGGGGTGCAGAGGTCCCCAGTTCAGAACTATCTGAGCCTTCTTCTTGAGCCTTCTCTTCTCCGTTATCTCAAGGTCCTCAAGGGTCGGCACTATGGTGTGCATTCTCTCGTAGTTCATAGTCCCTTCAAGCTTGTCCCCCCAGAGGACCTCGTTCAGAGAAGGAAGGTCCTGCTCGGGTATACCTTCAAGGGGAAAGTCCTTCCTGAGAGGGAAGTAGGGGTAGGTATCCCATAGGAAGGCACGGACGAGGTTGTCATGCCCCTCGTACTCTATACCGAACATATCGTAGCACTCTCTCTCAGCCCACTTTCCCGCAAACCACAGCTTCTCTATGGTGGGGAGCTTCCCCTCGGTTCGGCTCTTAACTATAATCCTCTTCCTTTCTTCCACGTTGTAGAGGATGTAAAAAGCCTGGAACCTTGATATCCTGTCCTCGGGAAAGGCGATCAGGTTTTCCTTCACAGCGTTCTTAAAGTCCTTCTCCTTTTCAAGTATCTCCTTAAGGTCCACCACGGAGTGGTCTATAAAGAGCTTATAGCCCCTTAGCTTCAGCTCCTTAAGAAGAGGAATCAGGTTCTCCTTCTTTATGTGCAAAGAGGTTGCATTGCTTCCCTCAAATATCCCGAGCTCCGGGAACCTCTCTTTAAGCTCTAAAAACTCATCCGCCTTAGCCCAGGGCATCAAACTTCCTCCAGTTAGTGACTTCTTCCGCCTTCAACATCCTCGGACTCTATAGAGTAGAGCCTGTAGACGAAGTATATAAGTAAAATAGCTAAAGCAATCCCGCCGAGAGTATCAAGCATTCTCAACCTCCATACGCTTGAGTATTCTGTTGACTTTAAGATAGAGCTTCACCACATACAGGACCAGCATGAAGTCTATGACAAAACCGCTCAGGAAAAGCAACATATCTTTTATATCCCAGTCACTTTTGAGGACAATTCCAGTAAGACCGGTGCTGACTATCACGACCAGCGAGACGCCTACCTTGAACCTGTCATGCTCTATTTCAAGCTTGCTCTTAAGGTATTCTGTATTCATACCTCCTCCATTTCAAACTGCCAGTTGAGAGCTCCCTTCCTCCAGGCGTAGAGGAGCCCGTAGGTGAGTATAAGGATAAACAGGAACATCTCTATGAAGCCGAAGACCCCCAGCCATCTGTAGACGACGGTCCAGGGGAAGAGGAAGGCAGCCTCTATATCAAAGAGGAGAAGCAAAAGTCCCAGAAGGTAGTAACCCTGGTGGAAGGTGGTCTGGGCGTTCTCATCGTAAAGGGGAACACCGCACTCGTAGGGATAGTCCTCGTACTCCTGGGGCGTCTTGGGACCGAAGAGCCAGTTGAGGGATATCATCACTAAGGCTATCCCAACCATTATCGCAAAGAAGAGCAAAAACCCTATGTACTCCATCTCCTTCACCTCGCAAAGAGAGCTTCAGAGGCAGGGCTGAGCACCTGCCAAAGGACATCGGGCACAACTGCAAGAGCTATAGTCAGCAGGGTAAGGAAGATGAGGGATACCACCTCTCCATAGCTCTTTCTCGGCACGCTCACATCCTTTTCCTTGTCCTTCATATACATAAGCACAACCAGCCTGACGTAGTAACCGGTAGATATGGCGGTTGAGAGTATCATTATGAAGGCAAGCCACCAAAGACCATCAAAGGAAAGAGCCATAAAAACGAGAGCCTTTCCCACAAAGCCAACCGTTGGGGGAACACCGAGGAGGGCAAACATGTAAACCATGAAGGCGAATGCTAAGTAGGGGAGGTTGAAGCGCAGCCCTGAGAACTCCCAGGTTTCGTTACCCCAGCCCTCTGCCCTCTCAAGGAGGGCAACAACGAAGAAGGAGCCTGCAGCCATTATGGCGTAAACGAGGAGGAAGTAAAGGACAGCTTTCAAGCCAATCACCTCTGTAACAGCTACCGCCGCGAGCACGTAACCCGAGTGAGCTATTGAGGAGTAGGCGAGAAGCCTCTTTATATCCTTCTGAACTAAGGCTACGAAGTTTCCGTAGAGCATGGTAACGGCGGCTATCACACCAACGGTGAGCATCCACGCTAAGGAGAACTTCTCCTGAATGAGGGGCATGATTCTGACCACAGGTAGAAAGAAGGCGAGCTTTCCCACCGAAGCCATGAAGGCTGTCACTGGAGTGGGTGCTCCCTGGTAGGCGTCCGGTAGCCAGAAGTGAAAGGGAACCGCACCTATCTTTATAGCAAAGCCTATGAGGAAGAAGACAAGTCCAAGAATGAGGTAGTGGTAGTCCTTACCGCTGTATGTCAGTATCTCCCTCAGGTCAATTGAGCCGGCGTATATGTACATGAAGACCGCACCGTAGGAGGCTAAGGCTATGCTCAGACCCCCAAGGATGAGGTACTTGAAGGCTCCCTCCTTGGATATGAAGGAGCCCCTCAGCAGGGCTGTCAGTATGTAAAAGCCTATAGAGACGAGTTCAAGGGAGACGTAGATGATTATCAGGTTGTAGGAGGAGACGAGTATCATCGCCCCCAGCAGGGTAAAGGCGAGCATGTAGTAGAACTCGCCGTAGAAGGACCTCTTGGACTGGAAGTACCTGTTGGAGAAAGCCACAACCGTGAGGGCTATCGCCAGCTCAAAGAGCTTAACGAGGGAACCAAGACCATCGTTGGTAAAGCTCCCGTAGAAGGTGTCCCCGTGGGTCCTGCCCGAGACACCCACGGACATCAGTGCAAGAAGATACCCTATGGCACTCAGGGAGGGGAGAACTCTCCTCTTCAGAGAGGAAGAGAGCATGAGGTCAAGGGTAAAGAGGACAAAGGCTGTTATCAGAACGATGAGCTCTGGCAGAAAGAGCCCCAGCTTGGGTAGCTGCAACTCACCTATAAGCTGTCCTATATCCATATCCCTTTCCTCACTCAAGCCCTAAGAGGTTTTTGAGTATAAAGCTTATTGAACCATCAAACATCCTGAAGAAGACGTGAGGGAAGAAGCCTATCACCAGCACAGGAACCATAAGCAGGGTAAAGGATGCGAGCTTGAAGCCCCTCACGTCGGTAAAGTGCATCAGTATGCTCTCCTCCCTTACATCTAAGAAGAGAGTCTTAAGCATGTAGAGGACGTAAGCTGCGCTGAAGAAGGCACCAACTATTACTATTAAAGCTATTGCGTAAGAGTACTCCTTTGCAGAGACAACGGTCAGGAACTTGCCCCAAAAGGAGGAGCCTCCGGGAAGACCCATAGCCGCAAAGGACGTCATAGCGACTATGAAGGCGAAGACGGGCATAAACTTCACCGAACCCCTGAGGTTGTTCATGTTGAAGGTGTGCAATCTCCCGTAAATGAAGCCAGCTATCATAAAGAGGGAGGCGCTCGTCATCCCGTGGGCGAACATCTCAATGACCGACGCCCTTAGACCCTCCATGTTGAGGAGGAACATGGCTGTAACCACAAAGCCCATGTGAGAGACGGAGGAGTAGGCGACGAATCTCTTTATGTTGTTCTGGACTATCGTCATCCATGAGGCATAGACTATGGTTATTATCCCTATCGCAACCAAGAAGGGCATGAGCTTAAGCGTAGCCTCCGGGAAGAGTCCCACGTTGAACCTCAGCAGGGCGTAGGTTCCCATCTTAAGAAGTATTGCTGCGAGCACAACCGAGCCGGCGGTTGGGGCTTCACCGTGGGCGTCGGGGAGCCACGTGTGGAAGGGAACGAGGGGAGTCTTAACAGCAAAGGCGATGAAGAACAGGAGGAAGAGGAAGACCTCCATACCCGGGGTGTAGGAGTTCTTCAGAAGGTCAAAGTAGCTGAAGGAGAAGCTCCCAAACTGCTTGTAGTGAGCAACCCCTACCGAGGCTATCCCAAGAAGCAGGAAGAGAGAGGAAACGAATATGTAAACGAAGAACTTGTAAGCGGAGTAAAGCCTCAGCTTATATCCCCAGACCCCTATCGCAAAGAGCATGGGTATGAGGGTAAGCTCGTAGAAGACGTAGAAAACGAGCATATCAAAGCTTGCAAAAACACCCACGAGGAAGCTCTCGGTGAGCAGGAAGACCGCAAAGTACTCCCGGAGCCTGAAGTTTATCTGTCTGTCCCTGACAGACCACAGAACTGCCACGAGGGAGACGAGGGTTGTCAAGAAGTACATGAGAAGGGATAGACCATCAAGACCGAGGGAGAGCTTTACGTTCAGCTCCTTAAGCAAGGTGTACTCCTCATAGAACTGAACCGAAGAGGTTCTCTCATAGTCAAAGAGGTAAAGAACCACGAGGGACAAGAGGAAGGTAGATCCAGCGCCTGCGAGGGCGACAGCTTTGAGCAGACTTTCTCTGACGAAGAATAGAATGAGGGCAGAGAACGCCGGCAGGAGTATGGACAGACTGATGAAAGGCACACTACCAGCAATAGTTTCCATTCCCGCTTACCCCTTCACCCTGTCAAGGGCGTAGAGCATTATACCCAGTATGACGATTATTCCCACAAGCAGAAAAAGCACGTAGTTGTTAAGCAATCCCGTCTGAAGGCTCCTGAGAACCCTGCCTGACCTGAAGGTCCCTAAGACGAGACCGTGGATAAAGAGGTCAATGGACTTTATGTCAAAGGCTTTCCACGTGTCCTTGGCAACGAGGAAGAAGGTCTTGTAGGCTGTGGTTATAGTCCCGTCAATGATGAACCTGTCCCCCGCCTTATAGGTGAGCTTTGAAAGGAGCATGTATCCTTTCCCAAACCCCTTGTGGTAAAGCTTTTCAGTAAAGAACTGCTCCCTGAAGGTGGTGTGGAGGGGCTTGAAGGCAGAATACGCGCCCTCTGGGGAGACAACCCTCCTTACAAAGATGAGGTAGGCTATCAGTATTCCCGTGAGAGCCACACCGACAGATATGGCAGCAACCCCAAGGTGTATCTCCTTGTGCTCCCCTCCTATTGCATGCATGTACCAGCTCTCAAAAAATCCTCCTACTATAGCCATGACCCCAAGCACCACCATTGGCACTGTCATCACAGAGCCTACTTCCTTTGGCTCTATCTCACTTATCTCCCTGAACCTCTCTTTCCCGTGAAAGACTACAAATCCTTCCC
>NZ_JBWONM010000105.1:0-7763 GCF_056450045.1 Hydrogenivirga sp. | reverse complement strand
GGGATGTTTGTGTCCTTGTCAACCCAGACGTACCACTCCCCCTTCGGCTTCAGGAGCCCTTTTGTCTCTATATCCGGGAGCAAGAGCACCTTCCAAGCCCTGTAAACCTTACCCGATACCTCTACCTTTTCCTCTCCCACCGTCCTGTAGCGAACGCTCTGCTCCTTACCGTCATAAAAGACCTTTATAAAGCCTCCTCCATAGTTGGGAGTATCTACATAGACCATGAAAGAGGTGGAGAAGGGGTCAAAGAGATAGACAGAGCTCTCGTAAAAACCCTCCTTTACCTCCTCCTTGTCCCTCTTGTACCTCACTATCCTGTAGCTTATTCCCCGCTTCTCAAATATGTAGATGTGGTCCCTTATATAGCTTCCCTCCCGCTGGTACAGGGAAAAGGTGCTTGGCTTGAGATCAATTAGGGTTGCCTCCCCCCAGCTGTTTACCCTCTTCACAAGCCTGCCCACAACTACGGTCTTTGCCCAGGACCTTATACGAACGGTTTTGCCCTTCTGGGAGTACTCAACACAGCTCTCCGCTACGGGTAAGAACCAGAAGTACACCCTGTAGCAGGTCTCAAGCTCCCTTGAAAGGATTAAAGTTGGCAGAAGGAGGATAAGGAGGAGTAGCTTCATTGCATAAGAACTCTGTTCACCTCCTCAAGGGAGGTTATACCCTTCTTGACCTTGATGAGCCCGGACTCGTAGAGGGTTCTCATCCCCTTCTTCTTAGCAAGCTCCCTCAGGTCGTCCGCAGTCCCGCCCTTTATTATCAGCTTCCTGAGCTCGTCGTCTATCTCCATGATCTCATGGACTGCGGTCCTTCCCTTGTAGCCTGTGTTGTTGCAGGTAGCACACCCCTTCTCGCTCGCCTTGTAGATCACTATATCCTCGTCCATTGAGTTTATAAGCCCCATCCTCAGAAGGGCTTCCTTAGGTATATCGTGGGGAACCTTACACTCAGGACAGAGCTTTCTTATGAGCCTCTGGGCAACTATGAGTATCAGGGAAGAACCCACCAGGAAGGGCTCAATTCCCATATCCGTCAGTCGGGTGACTGTAGTGGGTGCATCGTTGGTGTGAAGGGTTGAGAAGACGAGGTGTCCCGTGAGGGAAGCCCTTATCGCTATGTCCGCCGTCTCAAAGTCCCTTATCTCACCCACAAGGATTATATCAGGGTCCTGCCTCAGGAATGCCCTCAGGACGTTAGAGAAGGTCAGCCCTATCCTCTCGTTTACCTGTACCTGGTTTATACCCGGAATGGAGACCTCAACGGGGTCTTCGGCGGTCATTATGTTCACATCGGGGTGGTTTCTCTCCATGAGGGCTGAATATAGGGTGGTTGTCTTACCAGAACCTGTAGGACCAGTGACGAGTATCATCCCCCAGGGCTTCCAGATAGCCTTCCTGAACTTATCCAAGTCGTCGGGCTCAAAGCCGAGGTCTTCAAGCTTCACGTTGAGGTACTTTTCAGCCTCCTGTATCCTCATAACGACCTTCTCACCGTAGACGGTGGGCACCGTTGAGACCCTCAGGTCTATCTTCTTTTTGTCTATCCTTATCCTTATCCTTCCATCTTGGGGCTTCCTCTTCTCCGCTATGTCAAGGTTTGCCATTATCTTGTACCTGGCAACGAGGCTGTCCTTTATGTTCACGGGGAGCTTGTGGTATATCCTGAGAACCCCGTCCACCCTGTAGCGGACGTTTACCTTCTTCTCAAAGGGCTCTATATGGATGTCGGAAGCACCCATCCTGACCGCCTCGTATATGAGCCCGTTCGCCAGCTTGACTATGGGAGCCTCTTCCGTTGCATGCATCAACTGCTCAACAGGGACATCCTTCTCCTCTTCTTCTATCTCCACCTCCGTATCCTCAATCTCGCTGAGGACATCTCCCAGCTGGGGAAACTGCTTGTCAAGCACCTTCTCTATGGTGGAGAGGGGAGCGAAGTAGGGGACTATACTCTGAGCCTTTGTGTAGAACCTGAGCTCGTTTATAAGGTTCTGGTTAAGTGGGTTCAGCATGAGAACGTGGAGCTTTCCCTTCTCGTACTTTATGGGAACGACCTTGTACTTTCTCATGAAGTCCTGAGGGATTGAGTTGAGTATGTGGGAAGGAACCTGGAGCTCCTCTATCTCCTCCTTCCAGACCTTCTGGGGCAGTATGCTTTGGAAGAAATTCATTATGTCCTTTTCGGTAAGGATACCGAGCCTCAGGAGTGCCTGAAATATGTCCTCATCCTCCTTCTTCTCACTGAGGACCTTCTTTATATCCTCATCCTTTAAGTAGCCCGATTTGTAAAGGAGGTTGAGTATCTTCTCACGTTCCATAACTCTCCTCTTCAGAGGGGAAATCTCCCCTCTCAACGTCCTCCCTGAACTTCATAAGTGCCTCTCTAAATATCTTAGCTCCTTCCACATACCTGCGCACGAACTTCGGCTTTACCTCCTCGTAAAGACCAACGATATCGTGAAAGACAAGCACCTGCCCATCGCAGTACTTCCCCGCACCTATTCCTATAGTTATGACCTCCGAGCCCTCTGTCAACTCTTTGGCAAGCTCGGTGGGAACACTCTCAAGGACAACCATGAAAGCCCCAGCGTTTTCAAGCGCCTTGAAGTCCTTCTGAAGGATCTCGGCTTCCGACTCGTCCCTTCCAAAGACCTTTGGTCCTCCTGTGGCATGAACCGACTGGGGAGTAAAGCCGAGATGCCCGACAACGGGCACTCCCATGTCCGTGAGCCTGCTCACGAGCTCAGCGACCCTCTCACCCCCCTCCAGCTTAACCGCCTGAGCACCGGTCTCCTTTATCACCCTTCCGCAGTTCCTTATACCCTCCTCAACGGATACCTGATAGCTCAAAAAGGGCATATCAACCACGACGAAGGAGTTGGGAGCTCCCCTTCTGACAGCCTTCGTGTGGTATATCATCTCCTCAATGGTAACGGGGAGGGTGGTCTCCTGCCCCTGAAAAACCATCCCGAGGGAGTCTCCCACGAGTATAACGTCTATGCCTGCTTCCTCACACAGCTTGGCGGATATGTAGTCGTAGGTTGATACCATAGTTATCTTCTCTCCCCTCTCTTTCCTCTTTCTAAGACTCCTTATCGTTACCTTTGGCATCGGTTTTATTTTACAGTTAAAATACTGTAAACAAATTTTACAAGGAGGGTGTGTAGCATGAGGAAAGCCATTCTGATGTCCGGACTGGTGAGCCTGTCTGTGTTGATCTCTTGCGGAGGAGGAGGTGGAAGCGACAGTACTACTACGACCCAAACCGAGCCATCCCAGAGTCTCCAGGGGACTTACACCGGAGCGGCAACAGCCGGCGACTTTGCCACGTTTACTGTAAGCGGGACAACCCTGAGCTACAACTTGAATGGTGCTGTCTTTGTACAAAAACAGGGTTCTCTTGAAATTGAACCCATGGTTTCTGGAGCAGGCTCAGACACCCACTTCTGGAAGTCAACAGACGGGAGCGTTGGTATATTCCTCTCGGGCAACATAGGGTTAGCTTATGTGCCAGGTATCCTAGATAAGGACGGTAATACAAGGAATGCCATAGTTGTTGGTCTAAGGGAGATTTCAGACATAAGCAGTATAATTGGCAAAACCTTCGTTTATGTGGATATAAGAACAAGTGGGGTTGTTGATGGATGTGAGATAAAAATTAACGGTACCAGCACTGACACTTCTGGTACTTTTGACTACTCCTGCCTATCTGGGAGCTCAGGAACAGGATGCTGGAAGCTTGACTCACAAAACAACAGGCTCCTTGCGACAACAAATATAACAAGTGATTGTGCCAATTGGGACGGTAGCAGCCCTACACAGTACGTAATCGCAAAACCGGGCACCAGCAGGGCTGGATTCGTAGTTGACCATACCGACGGTTCTGGAGTTGGTATAGGGCTTGAGAAAAAGGCATACTCTACTGAATTGGACCCAAGCAAAACCTATACCTTTGAGACCCTGGGCACAGGTATTTCGGAACTGTGTCCTGCAACAGTGACCGTTTCCAATGATGGATCAGGCTGGAAATACCAATGGAGTTCTTCTTCGCCTTCGTGTGGAAATATTAACGGGACTCTGGCTCTGGATAAGGCTTGTTCAGGTGTTTCATATAATGGGGTTATATGTGCAAAGAATAATAAGGGTCAAAGCTACTACGTTATGCTTGATACGGTTGACGGATATTACATGGCAATAAACACAGGAGGGACTTATCTGGAAATAGGAGCTCTCAAGGAAATCAAGTAATCAACTGCCGGGGGGGGTATCCCCCCTTTTTTACAATATTCCTCCTGTAAACCAGCTTTATCAGGACACAGCTTACCAACTTCCTCTGGAAGCTTCCCCTCTCTCCCTGGTATCTCTTCAGAAATTTCAGGAAGCTATCCCTTTTAAGGAAGCCGGCGGCGTAAAGGAAGGCTATGAGGAAAGGTATGCCCGGCAGGACCGGCAGGAGTATACCGAGGATACCGAGGAGCAGGAGGAGGGTCGCTACAAGGACTCTCATCTTGAGATGGTTATAAGGATAACACCGAGAACTACGAGAAGGGCTCCCACAAACTTTTGCAGAGTAAAGCTCTCCCCAAGGAGCATGAAGGCGAAAAGGCTTGCCCATAGAGGAGAGCTTGCCACTATGGGAGCAACCACCGAGACCTCACCTACCTTTATAGCCTTGTAATAGAGCAAGAGTCCGAGGAAACCGGAGACAAAGCCACCAAAGGATATCACAGCTATATCCCTGAGCGGGTAGCTGAAGCCTTCCCTGAGCAGGAGCATGGAAAGGAGGGCAAAGAGGGCGGCGGTGAGGTTGTGGAAGAATATTCCCACGAGAGGGGGTATCTCCCCCCTGAGACCGAGCTTGAATATGAGGGGTGCGGTCCCCCAGACGAGTGCTGAGAGAAGGGCAAATACCACAGCCTTCACAGCTCAAAGACCCCTATCACCGGTGCGTGGTCTGAGGGTTTGGGCTTCCTTCTCTTACGAGGCCACAGGTCAACGTACACATCCTTCAGCTTGTCCTTCAGGGGTTCAGTTATGAGGATGTAGTCAATCCTCATACCCATGTTTTTCCAGATCATTCCCCCAATGTAATCCCACCACGTGAACTGGACCTTGTCGGGGTATAGGTACCTAAAGGCGTCTATAAATCCCCAGGAGAGAATCCTTTCAAAAGCCTCCCTCTCTTCCTTCATAGTGCCTATGGTATCCCTCAGTATCTCCGGATCATAGACGTCTATATCTTCCCTCGCAACGTTTAAGTCGCCAACCATACAGATTGGCTCCTCAGGGCTGTAGTTCTCCTTAAGGTAAGATAGGAGCTTGTCGTAGAACTCAAGCTTGTAGTAGAACTTCTCCGTACCTCGCACATCCCCGTGGGGAGCGTAAACGTTTATGACCGTTATACCCTTTATGACAGCGCTTATTATCCTCTTCTGCTGGTCAAAGTACTCATCACCAAAGCCCTTCCTGACATTTTCCATCGGGAGCCTCGTACATATACAGACTCCATTGTAAGTCTTTTGGGCAAAGACCTCACACCTGTAGCCGAGCCTTTCAAAATCTTCGTAGGGGAAGTTCTTCTCTTCCTGCTTTAGCTCCTGAAGGCAGAGGACATCCACAGGCTCCCTTTCAAGCCAGCTGAGAACCAGCTCCTTCCTTGCCCTTATTGAGTTTACGTTGTAGGTAGCTATCTTCATCCTCGCTAATTATAAGAGAATATCCACTGAGCTGAAATTCCCATTTTTGATGATGGACGTCATAAATGTCCAGCCCGATGGACTTCAAAATTAGACTGACATGTCAGTTCAGACAAGGGGGAGGCTAATAGAGGCTGCCAAGAGGGTGTTCTCAGAGAGGGGATACCACAACGCCCAGATAGCCCACATAATTGATGAGGCGGGAGTGGCAAGGGGAACCTTTTATCTTTACTTCAAGAGCAAGGAGGAGATATTCAGGGAGCTCCTGAGGGAGGTGGTTGAGGAGCTCAAGGAGAGGATAAGGGTTGTCAGTCTTCAGGAGGACCCTATTGAGCAGGTCGTGGAGAACGTTGAGAGGGTAATAGAGTTCGCCCTTGAGGAAAGGGAGCTTGCGAAGATAGTGCTTCTGAGAAACAGTGATCCAGAGCTCTTCAGCCTTATAAACGAGTTCTTTGAAGAGATCGTGAGCCTTATAAGGAGCTCCTTAGAAAAGGGAATAGCCTTAGGGATTCTTAGGGAGTGCGATACGGAGCTCTTGGCGAGGGCTGTTGTGGGAGCGCTGAAGGAGGTCATCTCTGGACTTCTTGATAGAGAGGATGTTGATACAAACAGAGTAGCCAGAGACATTATAGAGCTTGGGATAAGGGGAGTCTGGAGAAAAAGAGCGGGAGGTGAGAGCCATGGAGGCAGTTCAGCACTATAGGGCATATAGACCGAGACCCTTCCGAAGGGAGGAAAGGGAAAAGGTAACCCTAACATACGGAGGGCTTACTTTCAAACATGAGAGGCTCATACAGGGAGCCCTTGAGAATATGGGCTACAAGGCGATGCCCCTTCCAAACATAGAGAGAAAGGACCTTGACATAGGAAAGGAGCTGATAGACACGGGAGCCTGCTGTCCTACAACCTTCACTGCGGGGAACCTTGCGAGATTTCTGAAAGAGAGGAAGGAAGAGGAGGGAGAAGATGTAAAGGATAGGTACATATTCGTTACCGTGGGTGCCTGCGGACCCTGCAGGTTCGGTCAGTACCACGAGTCCTACGAGAGGGTGCTTGAGAACCTTGAGATGAAGGACTTTAGGCTCTTTCTCCTTGACCTGATGCAGATGGAGCAAAGTGAGGGCGGTCTTGAGATAACGATGCCCCTGACCTTCGGGCTTGTCTATGCGATGTTCATCGGAGACCTGCTCACGGACATGGAGTACGCCACCCGCCCCTACGAGACCGTCCCCGGAAAGACCGAAGAGGTTCTCAAAGAGAGCCTTGAGCTTTTATATGAGAAGTTCAAGAAGAGACCGCTTCGCGGTGAAAAGTGGGGCTCCCTTCTCTGGCACATAACAACACCTTACTTTGTGAATGCCCTCAGGGAGGCAAAAAGGCTCTGGGACGAGGTAGAGGTTGACAGGCTACGAGTAAAGCCGAGGGTCAAGATCACGGGGGAGTTCTGGCTCCAGACCCACGAAGGTGACGGGAACTACAACATAAAGAGGTGGCTTGAGCAGGAAGGTGCCGAGGTCATACCGCCTCCGATAGCGGTGTGGATGGACTACCTGATGCACATGGAGCTCTGGAAGATGGAGGAAGGGAAAGAGTTCCTTGAGAAGTACTGGCTCAAGAAAGGCGTCCTCAAGCTGATAATAGGACTCTACCACTATACATACAACAGGCTCAGAAAAGCCCTGAACAACATACCCAATCCTCTCCCGCCTCAGGAGGAGCTAAGACGCCTTGCAAAGCCCTACTTCCACTTCAGGCTTGCGGGAGGAGAGGGACACATGCTCATCGGAAAGGCTCTCTACGCCTACCTCAACAAACATGCCCACATGGTCTGTGAGCTCTCCCCCTACGGGTGCATGCCCAACACAATGTCCATAGGAGCCATGCAGGCGGTTCTTGGCAAGTATCCAGACCTTCTTTACGCACCGATTGAGATAAAGGGAGACGCCGAGGTTCACGCCCTCTCAAGGTGCCAGATGATACTTACAGAAGCAAAGAAGAGAGCACAGAGGGAGTACGAAGAGGTTCTTGAGAAGACAAAGCTAACGGAAGAGGATATAAG
>NZ_JBWONM010000104.1:0-2768 GCF_056450045.1 Hydrogenivirga sp. | reverse complement strand
TCGGGTAAACGTTCATGCCCTTGCATATGATAAGGTCCTTCTTCCTGTCAACTATGTATATGAAGCCGTCCTCATCAACGTATCCGAGGTCTCCCGTCCTTAGCCAGCCGTTAACTATGGTGTTCTCTGTCTCGTAGGGGTTCTTGTAGTATCCCTTCATCACGCAGTCTCCCTTCACTATAATCTCCCCCACCTCTCCTGTGGTAAGCTCTATAAGCTCCACAACAACCACCTCCACCTCGTAGTCCGGCAGAGGGGCACCCACGGACATGGGCTTTTGCCTGTTGGGGCGGTTCACCCAAACGACCGGGGAGCACTCGCTGAGACCGTAGCCCTCAAGCAGGACAGCCCTTCTGAACTTTCTTCTCATCCTCTCAAGGGTGTCCACGGGGAGGGGCGCCCCTCCCGAGACGAAGTACCTTATCCTGTTGAACCACATGAAGTACCAGGGTAGCTTAGCCTTTGAGAGGGCATTGAAGACCTCCGGCACCCCCATGAAGACCGTAACCCTCTTCAGGAGGGTCTGCTTTATCACGTTTGAGAAAGGCATTATTGACCTGACTATAACTATCGGGCTTGCGGTGTAGAGAGGAAGTAAAACCGTTGCTGTCAGGGTGAAGGCATGGAACATGGGAAGGTAAACTATGAACCTGTCCTTTGGCTTTATATCAAAGACCCTGACTATGTTCTCAATGTTTGAGAATATATTCCTGTAAGAGAGCATAACGCCCTTTGGCTTACCGGTAGTCCCCGAGGTGTAGAGGATTGTGGCAAGGTCCTCAAGACCGGACTGGGGCTCTATGTGTTCGTAGTCCTCAATGGTGAGCCCCTCCTCAAAGCTGAGGTTCCTCTCGTCAAGGGTGGGAGCACCCTCGGACCAGACTATCTTCTCAACCCCTGTGCTCTTTTCTATGTCCCTCAAAAGGTCGGCGAACTTACCTTGGGTTACGATGAACCTGCTCTCGGAGTCCTTGAGGATGTACTCAAGCTCCGCCCTCTTCAGAAAGGTGTTCAGGGGAACGGGAACCGCCCCAAGCTTCCCTATTGCGAGGAAGGCGATGATGAACTCCTTGGAGTTGGTCATGAGTATGACCACGTTGTCGCCCCTGCGCACCCCTATAAGCTCAAGGTAGCGGGCGAAGGAGTCAACGTAGTGCCTGAGCTCCCTCCACCTAACCTTTGCCTTCTCCTCAAATAGGGCTGGCTTTCTGGGAAACCTCTTTGTGTTGTGGGCGATCACCTCGTAGAGGTTCTTGAACCTGTACATCTCTTCCCTCAGAACCTGTAGCCTGCGGATATCGTGAGCATGTGAGCCGACAGGTTGCTGAACTTACCCCTTATCTGCTGATTGTTCACGCTCCTGTCCTTCTTTGTAAAGAAGAGGTAGGCTACCCCCAGCTCAACCTTCGGGTCTGGCTTGTATATGCCTCCAAGGGAGAGTACCCACCCGTCGGAGTCGGGTAGCTCAAAGCCAAGGGTCTTCTCTGGAACGGGTGTCTCGTCGTAAGCTATACCAGCCATGGCTGTTAGCTTCTCGTTGAAGCTGTGCTGAATTCCAAGCCTGTAGGTGTTCGTGTCCTTCCAGTATTTGTCATTGGGTTTTCCAAAATTTCCCTCAACGGTAGCGTCACCGAAGTTGAAGTCAAGCCTCTCGTAGTCCGACCAGAAGGTCCTCTCGTAGGTGAGCTCAAAGGTTGTGTTCCCGAGGTTGTAGGAAACCCCAAGCCTCCACTCGGCGGGCAGGGGAATCTCAACATTTCCAGAGGTTGAGAAAGTATATAAAGCTGGGGGTATTACATTTGTATCATACAAATACCCGCTCGCATCGCCGTCTATATCAAGGTCAACCTTTGACCTGTATAGGGTTGAGAGGGTCAGCTCCTTTGTGGGTTTCAGAGATGCGGAGATGAAGTAGCCCGGCTTTATCTTCGTGTCCCCGTCCATGGATACGCTGTAGGCTCCTGCCGGGTGGGCAAGCTCAACCTCACCCCTCGCATACACAGCCCTGAGCCCACCTCCCACCGAGAGAATGTCCAAAACCTTGTAGGAAGCCGATAGGCTCGTTTCATAGACTTCAAGAAGGAAGGTCTTGGCGTATGCCTGGGCAAGGGAATCCTCCCAGCTCTTGGAGAGCCCTCCCGGTGTGGTGAAGGAGAGACCGAACCTGAGATTCCCTACACTCGGGCTCACGTAGTGGAAGTAGGGAACGAAGAAGCTCTCCCTTTTTGAGGAATCGCTGAAGCTGGGGAAGCTGCCAGCCTGACCGCTGAACTTTATGCTCGGGAGAAGTATGTACCTCAAGCCGACCTCAACGCCCCAGCCTCCCTTCATGAAGCTCATGTTTGCTGGGTTAAAGTAGGCTGCGTCGGGTGCGTTCGCTGAGGAGAAGTAGGCTCCAGATGTTGCGGTTGAGCGAAGGGACTGCTCGGGTATCTTGTATCCACCAGCCAGCACGGTTCCGCCCACAAGGGCAAGGCTCAGTCCTCCGATGAGTGCTCTCATATCACACCTCCAGAGCTTTGATAGGACTACATTTTAACAGCCTAAGCTACTCAACGTTCGCCGCCTGCTGCTTTATCCTGTCAATCTCAGCCTTTATCTCAACCACGAACTGAGACAGATCGGGAATCTTGTTTCCTAAGGTCGTTATCTCCCTGTGCATCTCCTGAGCGAGGAACTCAAGCTTCTTCCCCACATCGCCTTCGGTATCAAGTAGCTCCTTGAACCTCTTGAGGTGAGTCCTCAGGCGGGTGACCTCCTCCTCAACG
>NZ_JBWONM010000103.1:0-6946 GCF_056450045.1 Hydrogenivirga sp. | reverse complement strand
TGTACCTCTTGTTGGTGTATTCCGCCTCGGGTATAGCGTAGTAGTTCATCTCTATCACGTTGTCAAGGAGCCTGACGAGCTTGGGAACCACCTTCTCCATAGCCTCCTTAGTGTGAACCTTCCCGAGATTTATTGAGCCGAGGTTGCATACAACAACGTCCCCCGACTGCTTCCTGTAAACTATCTCACCTGTCTCTGGGTTTAGCTCCCTCCCTATGTGCTTTGTGACGCTCATGTTCTGGACGATCTCATGGCACAGGTTACTTGAGTAAACCACTCCGGCGTGCTTGTTGGGGTTCATCCTGTTGGCGTGGTCCCTGAAGAAGAGATAGGGCTCACCGGTTTCAAAGGCAACTGTCAGGAGCCTCTTCCAGAGCTCAAAGGCGTCCACCTCCTTCTTAGCTTCCGGAGGAAGCTCCTTCTCTAATCTGAGGTATTCCTCCTCAAAGGCTTCCCCCCAGAGATCTTCAAGGTTCTTTCCGTCCCTGACGTTCTTTGTGTAGTAAGGGTCAAGGAGTGTCCACTTTTCCCTGTTCTTAACCCTCTTCATGAAGAGGTCGGGTATGGATATGGCTGGGTGTATGTCGTGAGCTTTCTTCCTCTCATCACCGGCGTTGGTCTTTACCTCAAGGAAGTCAAGGACGTCCTTGTGCCAGATGTCAAGAGTTATTGAGGCGGAGCCCTTCCTCATCCCGAGCTGGTCAACGTAGGTCATCACGTCGTTTATGACCTTCACGACGGGGATAATTCCGGAGGAGGCTCCCTTGAACTTTCTTATAGGTGCACCCGTTGCCCTGAGCTTCCCTATGTATATGCCCAGCCCTCCCGCATGCTTGCTTATCTGGGCAGCCTTCTGGACGTTGTCAAAGATGTCGTAGAGGTCGTCATCAACGGTGAGGATGAAGCAGGAAGACAGCTGGGTGAAAGGACGCCTTGCGTTCATAAGGGTGGGTGTTGCAACGGTAACGAGATGCTGGGAGAGAAGATCGTAGAACTCCTTTGCCCACTTCAGCCTATCCCCTTCCTTCTCAGGTATGGCTAAGGTCATGGCTATCAACATGTACATCTCTTGAGGGAGCTCAATGACCCTTCCCTCTTCGTCCCTCGCCAGGTATCTGTCAGCCAGTATCTTTATCCCCGTGTAGTTGAAGTAAAGGTCTCTCTTGGGGTCTATGTGCTTGGCGAGCTCCTTAAAGTCTTCCTCGCTGTAGTGCTTGAGCAGGTAATCGCCATAGATGCCTGCTTCAGCGAACTTCTTTACGAACTCGTAGAAACCTTCGGTGTTGTAAGGCTTGTACTCACGGGAGAGCTCGTCCCTTACCTCGTACCCCCTAATGTGGGCTACCTTCTTGTATAGGTCATAGAGAAGCAATCTCGCCGCCGCGTACTGCCAGTCGGGAGCCTCAGGAGACACCTTCTCAGCAGCGGTCCTTATGAGGACAGCCTGTATCTCCTCGGTGGTTATGCCGTCCCTGAACTGGATCTGGGCGTCTGTCTCCAGCTCAAGGGGGTCAACGTTCAGCCCCTTGAAGGCGAACTCAAGGGCTATCCTGATCTTGTGTATGTCAAGCTTCTCTCTCTTACCGCTCCTCTTAACTACTTCCATGACAGTCCCCTCCATGAGGGTATTCTAAGGGGCGGGTATCCACCCCAGCAGAGACGTATATCGTTGGCTGGCTGGGATAATTTATCGCAAAAGGAAAGTGATTGATACTTATGTAAAAACATAGCCGTCACCTCCGAAAAAGGGGGAGCTATTATACCAGAGCTCAGGCGTAGGTCCTTCTCCTTCTGAACATCACGAAGGCTATAACCTCGGCGACTGCCCTGTAGAACTCGGGAGGTATCTCCTCTCCAACATCAACTACGGGAAATATAGCCCTCGTTAGCTCCGGCTTCCTCACGACAGGTACCTCGTGCTCCTGAGCAACCTGAACTATCCTTTCCGCTACCCTTCCCTTCCCCTTTGCCACGACCACGGGTGCTCTGTCCCTCTCGCCATCGTACCTCAGGGCTATGGCATAGTGGGTTGGGTTCGTTATCACAACACTCGCCTTTGGAACCTCAGCCATCATCCTCCCCTTAGCCATCTCCCTCATCCTCGCCCTTATCTTTGCCCTCACCTCGGGCTGACCCTCCAGCTGTTTGAACTCCTCCTTCACCTCCTGCCTCGTCATCCTTATCCTTCTTTCGTAGTCCCACTTCTTGTAGGCAAAGTCCAGGAGGGCTATGAAGAAGGCGATAACTCCTAGGATTAAGACCACCTTTATCAGGAGATTTATAAGGAAGCTTACCCCCTCAAGGAGGGAGAGCTGGGCTGAACCTAGAACGAGAGATACGCTTCCCTTCAGGAGAAAGAGGGCTATGCCGAAGAGGAGAAGTGCTTTGAGGGTGTTCTTGGAGAGCTCAAAGAGCGTAGTGAGAGAAAACATCTTCTTAATCCCCTCAAGGGGGTTGAGTCTTTCCCACTTGAACTGAAGGGGTTTGAGGGTAAATATGAAGCCGAACTGGGCAACGTGGGCACCTATAACGACCAGTATGGTAACAACGAAGAAGGGGATTAGGAGCTTCACCACTTGAGTGAAGGACTCTCTGATAGCTGTTCCAGCCAAAAAGGAGAACTCAGAGGGCTTGAAGCCTGACACGGCCATCAGGAAGGAAACGACCTCCCTGAATATGAGGGCTCCCGTAAAGAATATTATCGTTGAGGATATAAGGACGGTGAGCGATGAGGCTATCTCAACGCTCTTAGCAACGTTTCCCTCCTGCTTTAGCTTCCTCCGCCGGTAAGGCGTCGCCTTTTCCGTCTTGTTCTCCTGTGCCATATCTCCCCCAGAGTGTTTAAATATACACCTCTATCCTGCGCCAACAAACCTCAGGAAGTTCATCATGTACTCCCTCATGTAAGAGACCAAGACCAGACCTATCACAGGTATGGATAGCATAAGCACCGTTAGACCCACCATGACCTGAAGGGGGAGACCCACCATGAACACGTTTATCTGGGGAATGAATCTGTTTATAACCGCAAGGATTATGTTCGTAAGCAGGGCGGCTATAAGAACGGGAAGGGCTATCTTGACCCCCATGGAGAAGCTCTTGTAAAAGAGCGTTAGAAACATCTTCCCGTTGAGGGAGAAGAGCTCAAAGCTCCCTATGGGTATACTCTTGAAGCTCTGGGCAAGACCGATATAGACTGCCTCCGCTCCGCCAAGGGAGAGGAAAAGGGTTGAGGCTATAAGGGTTGAGAAGCCTGCAAGGACCGTCGTCTGGGGTTGCTGGGGAAGGAACATCATGAGGAAGCCAAGACCCGTGTTTACCGCAATAACCTCCCCTGCAACGAAAACGGTATCAAAGAGGAGCCTAAGGAAGAAGCCTGCCAAAAACCCAAAGAGAACCTCTTGGAGCGCCAACTCCATGAAGCTGAGGGCTGACCTTATCTCAAGGGGTTTTACATCAAGGAACAGGAAGAGGGAAAAGGCTATGGCGACCGACAGGTAGGGGCGCACGAAGGCTGGCAGGAAGAAGGTTCCAAAGAGGGGAACCATGAAGACGAAGGAGAAGACCCTTAGAAACATGAGGAGGATTGTTAGTAAGCTGTTAGTATCAAGAACTATCATCTTATCCAGATCGGCACGTTTACGAATATCTCCCTTGTGAAATCAACGAGCTTTCCCATCATCCATCCGCCGAGCAGAAAAATAGTTATCATGGCAGCCACTATCTTAGGTATGTAGGCGAGGGTCATCTCCTGTATCTGGGTTGCAGCCTGAAATATGCTCACGATTAGACCAACGAAGAAGGTAGCCGCGAGAACGGGCATGGCGAGCAGGATAGCCATCTCAAGAGCCCTCTGCCCGAGGGATACGATAAGGTCTGGACTCATTCCTCACCTCCTCACTGATAGCTCCTGACGAGAGAAAGAACCACCAGCTCCCAGCCGTTTGCAAGCACAAAGAGCATTATCTTGAAGGGAAGGGATATTATCTGGGGCGGAATCATTATTATCCCCATGGATATCAGTATTGAGGCAACCACTATGTCAACGATGAGAAAGGGTATGTAGAGTAGGAAGACTATCTCAAAGGCTGTTGTCAGCTCGCTTACCATAAACGCCGGTATAAGGACGCTCATGGGTATATCCGAGGGATTCTTTATCTTCTCCCTCTCTTCCTTGCTCAGGTTTGCAACATCAAGGAAGACCTCCACCGTGT
The DNA here is from genome assembly GCF_056450045.1 of Hydrogenivirga sp. Taxonomy (NCBI): domain Bacteria; kingdom Pseudomonadati; phylum Aquificota; class Aquificia; order Aquificales; family Aquificaceae; genus Hydrogenivirga; species Hydrogenivirga sp. The sequence continues at coordinate 2,732 of NZ_JBWONM010000103.1, read as the reverse complement.
CCTTCCTTGTCTGCTTTAGCATGAATCCCTTTACACCGTCGCTCACCCTCCTGAAGAACTCCTGATCGCTTATCTGTTCCTTAACGTAGGGCTGAAGGGCATTCTGATTGAGGTCTTCAATTACTGGTTTCATTATGAAGAAGGTCAGGAAGAGGGCGAGGGAGATGATAACCTGGTTGGGGGGAACCTGAGGGATACCGAGAGCCTGCCTGAGCACGGATAGGACCACAACTATCCTTACGAAGGAGGTAGTCATTATCAGTATGGACGGTGCTAAGGCGAGCACCGTAAGAAGTATCAGGAGCCTCAGAGATGTGTCTAAGTTCCCCTCCCCTATCCTCAGCTCAACGGGTGGTATCGTCTGGGCGAGAGCTACCTGACTTAGAACTATCAGCAGAAGGAGAGTCCCCGCCATCCTCCCTATATATTACATCAGCACCCTTCTCACCAACGCAGAGGACAAAGGTTTTTCCCTTTATATCAAGCTCAACTATAAAGATACCCTTTGATAGGGGCGTCACCTTCTTCACCTCAAAGCTTCCCTTTCCACCGAAGCCCCTAACCCCAGTTATCCTCTTGAGAATCCAAGGGAGGGCAAGGAAAAGTATAATCAGAACTACTCCTAAGGAGAGGAGAACCCTTACTACGTAGTCGGAGAGCTCCATCACTCAGCCTGAACCACGAATTCGGTGAAGTAAACGTTCCTTACACCGCCCTTCACAAGGATTGTGTTTATCCTCTTTATTATTTCAAGCTTTAGCTGTTCCCTTCCCTCTGGAGTCCTGAGCTCCCGGGAGGTCTTGTTGGACAGTATCTCAATTATCGCATCCCTGATTATGGGCTCCCTCTTCTGAACCTCAAGGACAACCTCGGGAGAGGAGACCTCAAGGGTGATTGACACCCTCGCGTACATGGTGAGCTCTGGGTCCGCAAGGTTGACGATGAAGGCGGGCTCAAGCTTGTACATCACGCCCACCGCTTCGGGAGCTACCTGCGGTTTTGGAACCTCCTGTTTCTTCTGTTCCTCTTTCTTTGCAAAGAGAAAAAAGTATGCCCCCGCTCCCCCACCAGCGATTAATAGGAGGAGAAGGAGGACAACCAGGAGAAGCTTGCCCTTGCCTCCGCCGGTCGTCTCCTCCGCCTGTTGTGCCTCCCTCTCCTCGTCAGCCATGGCTCCTATTATCTAACAAGATTAACCGTCTCATCAAGTATGGTATTTGATGTAGTTATCACCCTTGCGTTCGCCTGATAAGCCCTCTGTGCGGTTATAAGGTTTACAAACTCCTTGGCTATATCAACGTTTGACATCTCAAGCATTCCAGACCTTACCTTTTCCGAACCACCGGCGAGTAGTATAGTGGGAGTGGTTATTGAGGTGTATAGGTTTGAGCCCTTCTTCGTAAGCTCCTCCGGATCCGAGAACACGGCAACCGCAACCCTGTACAGAGGTAGAGACTTGCCGTTTGAATAGACACCTACGACTGAACCATCTTCGGAAAGGACGTAGACATCTATCAGGTCTCCCTTTGCATAGCCGTTTTGTTCAGCAGTTATGATGAAGCTGGACGCATATTGATTCACGAAGGCATCCCTTATTATGTCCTCATTTGAGTTGTCCCCATCGTAAGAGCCATACCTGTAATTGAAAGAAACACTTGCACTGTTTTGGGGGGCATCAAAGAACTCAACCACGCCCGTGGTGTAATCTATACGACCTATAACGTTGTTTGATGGGTCCCTTATATTCCCGTTTCCGTCATCCGTATAGTTTACCGATCCCAGGGTGACGAAGGTTGTACTTCCCGAGAGGAATCCAGGAACAACGGGCTGGTTGATAAGGGTGAATGTTCTCGTTGAACCATCTCCCGTAAAGGTATCCGACCATGGTGATGTAGAAGAGGTTATGTCAGAAACAGATTCGCTCGTTGCCTCCGTCCCCACTATAAAGACCATCTGGTTGGGATCCACGAGTCCAAGGCTGTCAACTTTCCCACCGATCTGACCTCCCGAGACTGTGTTCAGCCCTTCTGGAGGCTTATAAGTACTGTCAAAGAGGTTGAAGTAGTAGTACCTCTTGTTTCCCACCGTTGTGGAGAGGATATTGTCTCCCGACAAGTTTATCAGGTTTCCATCGTCGTCAAAGATTAGGCGTACGTAGTTGTAGTTGTTGTCCTTCCCATCTGCATAGTGATCTGCTATAAGGTTCTCCGCTGTGCCATCACCATCGTAATCGGCGAGGATGAACATCTCCCACACGTTGGCGCTCACCTTCTTGAGGAATATGTCTGCCTGATAAGGGTTCCCCAGTGTATCGTATATGGTGATAGAGTATTTGTAGTTGTACGAGTTGACGTTCAAAGGATTGAAGTCAGAGACAGAGGGGACAATGGCATTGGCATCAAGGTTTGTGGGTTGAAGGAATGAGATAGAGTCCGTTGACCTTGGGGGAAGTTGTTGCTCAACGTGTATGTTCTCAAGCCCTGTTCCGACTAACTCTCCCCTCTCATTGAGCCGGAAGCCCTGAAGGTAGAAACCTCCGGGGGTAACCATGTACCCATCCCTGCTCAGCCTGAACTGACCATCCCTCGTGTAGTAGTTTGCCCCAGTTATGGGGTCCTTGAGGATGAACAGTCCCCTTCCCTGTATGGCCAAGTCCGTGTTTATTCCCGTCTGCTTGAAGTTTCCTATCGTCCAGTACTTCTGGGTGCTGTCAACTATCACGCCGGCTCCGT
>NZ_JBWONM010000102.1:0-10622 GCF_056450045.1 Hydrogenivirga sp. | reverse complement strand
ATAGTCAGGGACTTCCAGAGTGTGATAGGACGTGAGGCTAAGAGGCAGATACTGGAGGCGGAGTGCAGGCTACCCGATGCGGTCGTTGACTTTGTTGGTGGTGGCTCCAACGCCATGGGCATCTTCTACCCCGTTGTAGAGGATAGGGAGGTTAGGCTCATAGGGGTTGAGGCTGCCGGCTCCGGTATAGAGACAGGTATGCACGCCTCCTCCCTGATGGGGGGTCATGTGGGGGTCCTCCACGGCATGAAGAGTTACTTCCTCCAGGACGAAGAGGGGCAGATACTCCCCACCCACTCCATATCGGCGGGTCTTGATTACCCGGGTGTGGGTCCGGAGCACTCCTACCTTAAAGAGTCGGGCAGGGCTCAGTACATATCCGCCACCGATGAGGAGGCTCTGGAGGGATTCAGGCTCCTTTCAAGAACCGAGGGCATAATTCCAGCCCTTGAGTCAGCCCACGCAGTTATAAAGGCTGTTGAGGTGGCGAAGGAGCTCGGCAGTGAGGGGCTCATCGTGGTAAACCTCTCGGGAAGGGGAGACAAGGATATGTGGCATGTTATGAAGCACCTGAGGCATGGACTTTAAGAGCCTTCCCGACTGGCTCGGCAAGCTGAGGGAGTACTCCAAGATATATCCCGTCCTCGTTGAGGGTAAAAGGGACGAGAGAGCTCTGAAAAGGTACGGAATAAGAAACGTTATATCCCTGTCGGGTAAGCGCTTTGCGGACCTTCCGGACATCCTTGAGGGTAGATGGGAAGGCGCAATCCTACTTTACGACCTTGATGAGCACGGAGAGAGGATAAACAGGAAGGTGGGCGAGCTCCTGAGGTCTCAGGGCTTTAGGGTGATAGAGGACTTCAGGGAGTATCTGAGGGAAGCGGGTATAATTCATATTGAGGAGCTACCGAAGGCATGGAGAAGCTGAAGATACTTGAAAAGGTTCTGGTCTGTGACAGGGTGCTGAGGTTCAACATAGACCTGCTCACGGGTATAAAGATGGAGATCAAGGCAGACATTGAGGAGACGAGGATACTTGGAGAGTCCCTCCTGGAGGGGGAAGAGCTCAAGTTCTTAAAGGACTTTCTCCTCAGAGTGGAAGAGGAGTTTCTGCTAAAGCTTGAGGAGGTCCTTGACAGCATATACGATGAGTACGAGGTATTTAACTTTGACATAACCTTCTTATCAGGCATACCCGAGGAGATAGGTAGGGAGATAGACAGGCTTGAGCTCTTCAGCACCATAAACACCAAACTTGAGCTCCTGAAGGACATACTCAACACAGCCTGCTGTCTTGCGGAGCCAAACGAGAGAATTGAGATAATCCTTACACCCTTCAGGGTTTACTGTGAGCTCATTAATCACGCGATTGAGTTCAATAAAAAGTTTGAAAAATGAGTAATAGGATATTAAAATAAAAATAACAAAGCATTAGGAGGTGAACGATGGCTCAGAAAGGAAGGAGAAGAGGTGGTCCCAGGTATAAAAAGGTTTCTCTTTCTCTGCCCAAGAGGCTCTACCTAGTCCTCAACGGCATAGCCATGGGAGATGCTAAAAAGCTCAACAGGCTCATAAAGGGTATCCTTGAGGACAAGCTCCAGGAATCCACCGTTGCGGAGCTTGAGATGTACCTCAAGAAGGTGGAGGAGGAGGAGAAGGAAGAGAAGCCTGCCGAGGAGCAGACCTGAGTTAATGTTCTCCAAAAGGCTTGAGAATCTCAAAGCCTACAAAACCGAAACCACACCAGCTCCGATCAGGCTCTCCTCAAACGAGCTACCCTACGACCTGCCCCCCGAGCTCAAGGGGCGGGTCTCGGAGGCTCTCAAGGGGATACCCTTCAACAGGTATCCAGACCCCCTCTCTGAAAGGCTCAGGTCCGCCATTGCTGATTTCTTCAGTGTCCCCGAGGAAAACATCGTTCTCGGGAACGGTTCCGATGAGCTTATATACGATCTATCCATAGCGATAGGGGAGTTTGAACAGGGAGTTTACATTCCCATCCCCACCTTTCCTATGTATGAGATAGCAGCCGATGTCTTCGGAAGACCAAAGACCTGCGTTCAGCTGGACAGCTCTTTTGACATAGACCTCGGGGAGAGCATAAGAAGGGTTGAGGAGGAAAAGCCGGTCTTGGCCTACTTCTCCTACCCAAACAACCCCACGGGAAACCTGTTCAGCAAAGGGAAGATGAAAGCCCTTAGAGAAAGGGGGCTCTTTACAGTGGTTGATGAGGCTTACTACAGCTACTGCGGTGAGAGCTTTCTCTCCGATGCCCTCAGCAGGGAGGATACGGTGGTTCTGCGCACCCTCTCCAAGGTTGGGCTTGCCTCGCTCAGGGTGGGCATCCTCATAGGGAAGGAAGAGGTCGTCAGGGAGATAGATAAGGTTAGGCTACCCTTCAACATCACCTATCCCTCCCAGGTTATAGCTGAGGTCGTCCTGAGGGAGGGTAGGGAGTTCCTCCGGTGGGCTGTAGCCGAGGTTGTGAAGGAGAGGGAGAGGCTTTACAGGGAGATGGAGTCCATGGAAGGCGTTGAGGTCTTCCCCAGCAGGGCGAACTTCCTCCTCTTTAAAACTCCTCTTCCCGCAGGAGAGCTTCACTCAAAGCTCGTTGATAGAGGGGTTCTCGTCAGGGACATGTCCCACCTTCCGGGACTTGAGGGCTGTCTCAGGGTCAGTGTGGGGAGGCGGGAGGAGAACGACGCCTTCCTTGAGGCTCTCTACTCCGTTGTTAGCTCTTTACAATGAGGTCTGAAAAGTCCACGTAGTAATCCTCCCTCTTTCTGTTTTCTCCGTTAAGGTTCTTGATATCAAAGGGTCTGCACTCTTCGGCAAGGTCTGCCTCTTCCCAACATAGGGGCTGATACCTCTCAAGAACCTTCATGTACTCGCTCAGCTTAAAGACGTTTGTCTTCTTTTCCATCCTCCTTACCTCCGATGAACTAATTTTAAAGATATATCAATAACTTATTTTGTCACGTTAAAATATCGTTTGAAATTTTTTAAAACGGCTTTTGGAATTTAATAAAGGACCTCAACCGTTGAAAAGTCTCCGTGTTTGCTGACAACTATCCTCTGATGGAACCTCTCTGCAAGGTCTGGGATGTGGGATATTATCCCTACCATCCTGTTTATCCTCTGCTTTATGACCTCAAGTATATCGCTGACCCTCTCCCTCGTCTCCTCATCAAGGGAGCCAAAGCCCTCGTCTATGAAGAGGCTCTCAAGGTGAGCCCTCGCAGAGAGGACGTCGCTCACCCCCAAGGCTAAGGAGAGGCTCGCCAGGAAGGTCTCCCCACCGCTGAGGCTCTTTACGTCCCTCTCGCTCCCCTGCACCCTGTCAACCACCAGTAGGTCTCCCGAGGCGTCCATATCAAGCTCGTAGGTTCCCGTGAAGTTGTATAGATACTCGGAAGCCCTCTCCACTATCCGCTTGAGCATCAGGCTTGCGGCAAAGTCCTGAAGTCTGTCGCTTCTCAGGTCCTCGCTCAGCCTCGTGTACAGGGAGAGCTCCTTCTCAATCTCCTTCAGCTTTCTCTCAATCTCCTCCTTTCTTGTCAGGAGCTTTCTCCTCTGCTGGAGCTCGCTCCCTAGCTCACCTATCCTGCGCATGAGCTCCTCAGACCTCTTCTTGAGCAGCGAAAGCTCTCTCTCAACCTCCTCCGACGGAGGGGCATCCCCATATCCCTCAAGCCTCTTCCTGAGAGCATCAAGCTTCTCCCCTGTGAGCGTGAGCTCTCTCTCGTATCCCTCTATCTCCTTCTCAAGCTTCCCCAGCTCCTCCTCCGTCAGGGCAAGCTCCCGAACCCTCTCAAGGTCTCCCTGCTCCTCCATTACGGGCGTGAGCCTGCGCAGGTTTGCCTTCCTCTCCTCCTCCTTTTTCTCCAAAGAGCTCTCTATCTCCTTTAGCCTTGCCTCAATCCCAGCGAGGCTCCTTTCAAGCTCCTGGGCGTACTCCCTTACCTTCTCCCTCCTTTCCTCTATCTCCTCAATCTTATCCTTAAGATGCTCTTCCAGAAGGCTGAGCTCCTTCTCCTGCTTTTCAACCTCCTCTTCGGAGAAGAAGGATCCCATAAGCTCCTTTAGCTTCTCCCTCTTCTCTTTTTCTGACCTTTCTACCGCCTCCTTTCTGCTTCTCAGTCTCTCAACAGCCCTCAGAGCCTCTTCCCTCTCTCTCAGGAGCTGGTTGTATCTATCGCTGTACTTCTTGAGCTTCTTCTCAAGCTCCTGCTTCTTTTTCTTCTTTTCCTCCATCTGGGAGAGCTTACCTTCTATGTCTATCTTCAGGATCTCTTCCCAGCCCTTGAGGAGGGAGGAAAGCTCCTCTCTCTCCCTCTTCAGGTTCTCTATCTTTGCCTCGGTGGAGGAGAGTCTCTTCTCCTCCTCCAGAAGCTTTCTCTGAAGCTCCTTGACCTCATCCCTCAGGGAACCAACCTCCGCCTCTTCCTCCTCGGGAGCACCGCTGAACACTCCCCCGCATACCGGGCAGGTGTCTCCCTCCTTGAGGTGAGCCCTGAGGTGGTGTGCCTGCTCTAAGAGGCTTAACCTCTCAAGCTCCCTCTCCTTCTCCTCAAGCTCCCTCCTGAGCCTCTCAGCCTCCTTCCTGTGCTGAGCTTCCTCCTTTGCAAGCTCCTTTAACTCCCTCTCAACCTTCTCAAGCCTTTCCTTTCTCTCCAGGAGGCTCTTCTTCCTTTCCACCTCCTTAAGGAGCCTCTCGTAGAGCTCCTCATCAAAGTCAATATCTTTAAGCTCCCTCTCCACATCAGCTATGTACTCCTCCCCCTTCCTGAGCCTCTCCTCCCTCTCGGAGAGCTCCCTCTTCCTTTCCTCAAGCTCCTTCTCAATATCCTTCAGCTCCCTCTCAAGCTCTTTCAGGGACTTGAGCTCCTTCTTCGCTAGGGAGAGCTTTTCCCTCCTACCAACGGCTTCCTGGAGTTCCTCCCTGAGCCTCGGGAGCCTTCTGTACTCAGCCTCAGCCTTCTCTATCTCCGAAGATACGTTGGCAAGCTCATCGGAGAGCTTCACCCTCTCCTTCATCACCCTCTCCCTCTCAAGGCGTAGGTCTCTCAGCTCCCTCTTTAGCTCCTCAAGCCTCTCTATGTAGGGGAGGAATGGAAGGAGCCTCCTCGCCCTTTCAAGCCTCTTCCTCTTCTCTCCTATATCCTCCTCACGACCTTTTAGCTCTCTGAGCCTATCCTCAAGCTCGGCTATCTCTTTCTCTATCTCCTCCCTCTCTTTTGCACGCCGAAGGCGTCCTTCCAGCTCTGATATTTCCTCCTTAAGCCTCTCGGACTCCTCCTCAAGGCTTTTCCTTCTCTTCTCAAGGTCTTTTATCTCCTCAGGACTCACGGAACCGATGCTCTCCAGCTCCGACCTAAGAGCCCTGAGCTCCCCCTCAAGTGCCTTGCAGGAATCGGAGGCTAAGGAGCGCACCTTTTCAAAGACCTCAAGGTTCAGGAGGTTTATGAGTATCTCCCTTCTCTCCTTCGGGGAGGAGGGCTTTAAGAACTTATCAAACTCTCCCTGAGGGAGGAGTATCACCTTTGTGAAGGTCTTGTAGTCAAGCCCCGTCACCTTCTCAACCCAAGCCTCAACCTCGCTTTTTTTGAGGTCCAGTTTCCTTCCCTCCTCCTCAACCCTGACGATGTCCTCCTTGGGCTTTTCCCTGTAAAACCTCTCTATCCTGTAGCGCTTCCCACCTACAGAAAAGAGGAGGGAGACCTTCATCCTCTTGCTTCCCTTGGAGAGGACCAATGAGGTCGTGTTTCTGGCTGAGCCGTACCTTGGCACCTTTCCGTACAGGGCGAAGGTTATCGCATCAACTATGCTCGTTTTCCCAGCCCCCGTCTTTCCCTGAATGACGAAGAAGTTGAGCCTCTCAAAGTCTATCTTCTGGGGTTTTCTGTAAACGGTAAAGCCTTCCAGCTCAAGGAGAAGGGGTCTCATGTGATGCTTTCCTCAATCCAGTGGAGATAGTCCTCGTTCCCCCCGACTATAGGCAGGGCTATTATCTCGGGAACAGTGTAGGGATGAGCCTCCTTTACCATCTCTGTGAGCAGGCTGAGCCTCGTGGTTGTTGTCTTTACCACGAGGAGGGACTCCTCGTCCTTCTCTATATTCCCCTTCCACCAATAGGTAGAGCTGACGCTCGGCACTACGTTTACACAGGCTCCGAGCTTGTTCTTCACTATGAAGTCCGCTATCTCCTGCCCCTTGTCCTTTGGTGTGGTTATCAGGACCACAACGTAGCCGTTCATCTTCCAGAGACTATATTACCCCCACCCAAGGAAACATTCAAGGCTCACTCAAGCCTGACGAGGGCAAGCTCCCTTCCGAACTCACTGCCCATGAGGAGAACCTTCACCCTGCCGAGCTTCTCAATGTCACTTTCTTTAAGAACTATGAAGGACCCTTCGGGTATATCTTCCCTTCTCTCTACCTTCTCTATGCACCTGCGTGTGTAGAAGACGATGGCAGAGTTCTCAGTCCTGTAGAAGAAGAGGTTCTTGGGTTCTTCTCTCCTTATTAGCTCTACAGCTTTGGGAACGAATCTCTCGGACTCCACCTTTCCCGCATAGAGGAAGAGGGACATAAGGACAAGAAAGGAGAGGGATAAAGTCCCGAGGACGTATCTCCTTCCCGTGTAGTTTGCCAGCATGAGAGCTAAAGGCGGGTAGAGGAAGAGGATGTAGTGATGAAGCTTGTTCTTGGCGAGGCTGTAAAAGATCAGAACGAAGAGGAACCAAAGGAGCAGTGGGTTCAACCTCCTGTCCCACCGTTTCAAGAGGGTAAGGAGCTTGGGAAGGTAGAAGAGCATGCTCGCCAGCACTATCGGCAGGTAGTACCAGAAGGGGTAGGGGTGTATGCTCTTGTGTCCGGTGTAGCGCAGAACGTTCTCGTATATGAAGAACTTGTAGAAGTAGGAAAAGCCGAACTTGTAGAGCATAGCCCCGTACCAGGATAGGCCTATGAGGAGGAAGAGGAGTACCCCCTTTGCGTTGATAAACCTGAGGTTCCTTCTCCAGAAAAGGTAAACCGCTGAAGGAAGTAAGACGCCGACGGGTCCCTTGGCGAGGAAGGCAAAACCAAGAGCAACCCATCCCATCAGGAAGCGCTCCTGAAGGAATAGGTAGAGTCCAAGAACTATGAAGAAGGTCAGGAGCATCTCGGGGGTGGCAGCCCTTGCTTCAACCCAGTTGTGGATCAGGGTTGCGTATATGATCGCACCTATCAGGGCTTTCTCCTTACCCAAGAGGTCCCTACCCATCAGATAGGTGAGAATGGCTATCCCGAGAGCGGAGAGCCCAGAGACTATCCTTCCACTGAACTCGTTTACGCCAAAGAGCATAAAAAAGATGTCTGTGAGCCAGTAAAAGAGGGGAGGCTTCTCAAACCTGTACTCGCAGTTATAGATTGGGACTATGAAGTCCTTTCTCTCTATCATCCTAAGAGCCGCGTCAAGGTTCTTTCCCTCGTCGGGAGAGGTTATGGAGAGTATCCAGTTGCCGAATACGAAGGTAAAGATGGAGACTGCAACGATGTAGGCGATGTGGCGGGACATCACTCTTAATTATAATTAGAGGGTATGCCGGAGGTAGGGGAGCTCTTAAGAAGACTTCAGGAGTTCATGAACCTCGTGATACTCGGAACGCCCCTGTACAAGTTTGTTCTCGCCCTTCTTTTCTTCCTCCTCTTCCTCTTCTTCCGTCGTCTCGTGGTCTTTCTGATCGTTAAGTCCCTCCTGAGGGCTGCCCGCCGCACCCCCACGGAGCTTGATGACATAATCGTCCGCGCCCTCGCAAAGCCCCTGAGCTTCCTGATAGTCGTGGTGGGAGTGAGCCTTTCCCTTTTCATCTTGGGCGTTGAGAAGACCCTTATCTACAAGGTTCTCAGAACCCTTCTCATATTCACCATAGGCTGGTCAGCCTTCAGCCTGATAGTTGCCTTTGAGGACAAGTTCTACGAGTTTGCCCAGAGGTTCGGTAAGGAGGTATCAAGGGAGATAGGGGGATTCCTCGTCAAGCTCCTGAAAGCCTTCGTGATAGTTGTTGCCACCCTCGCCGTGCTCCAGGAGTGGGGTATAAACGTGAGCGCCCTCCTTGCATCTCTCGGTCTCATGGGTCTTGCGGTCTCCCTCGCTGCCAAGGACACCCTTGAGAACATAATAAGTGGCTTCGTAATCCTCCTTGACAAACCCATACTCACAGGCGAGGCGGGAAACATCGCTGGTGTTCAGGGTGTAGTTGAAGACATAGGGCTGAGGTCAACAAAGATAAGGACCTTTGACAAGACCCTCGTCACGATACCCAACAGGGAGATAGTGAACCAGAACATAGAGAACTGGTCAAGAAGGGATAGAAGGAGGGTGAGGACCTACATAGGGTTAGTGTATTCCACGACGAGGGAGCAGATGGAGAGTATTCTCAGGGATATAAGGGAGATGCTTGCCAACCACCCGAGGGTCTCCCAAGGGGATGGCTTCTACGTTCACTTTGAGGTGTTCGGTGACAGCTCCCTGAACATCCTCCTCCAGTACTACACGGATACGGCGGACTACGGAGAGTATCTGAAGATAGTTGAGGACATAAACCTGAAGATCATGGAGATAGTTGAGAGGAACGGCTCTTCCTTTGCCTTCCCGAGCAGGTCAATCTACGTGGAAAAGCTACCCAACGGGGAACCTCCTCCGAGTATCTCTCAAAGTCCTCCCCAAAGCGACGCCTGAGGAGAGGCTCCTCAAATAGGACAAGCCAGAGATGGAGTGTTGCGGTGAGAAGGGCTGTATAGAGGAGCATTGGGAGGGAGCAGAAGGCAAGGGTCTCCCCGAGTGCTATCAGTAACACCGAGAGGTAGATAGGGTTTCGGCTGTAGCGGTAAACACCAGAGCTCGCAAGTCTCTTTGCCTGCCTGAGCAGGCTCGTCGTCCCTCCCACCTTAGAGAGGTCTATCACCGCCCTCAGAAATAGGATGATGCCCGCCAGAGCTAAGATACCTCCCGATACTACACAGGGAAGAGGACCCAGCTCAAAGCCTGTTATAAGGTAGGGAACGGCAACGAGGAAGATCAGAGCCCAGAGCAGGCTGTGTATGAGCGATAGGATGAAGGCGCCCATCTGGGATGAAAGATAGACCTGATTAAACTCATTACAAGCTCTCCCGCGGGGACCAAATTCTTGAAGATGAGTGAGAGAAAACCCAACAGACTTATCAATGAGAAGAGCCCCTACCTAAGGCAACACGCCTACAACCCGGTTGACTGGTATCCCTGGGGTGAGGAAGCCTTTGAAAAGGCTAAGAGAGAGGACAAGCCTATCTTCCTGTCCATAGGCTACTCCACCTGTCACTGGTGCCACGTGATGGAGAAGGAGAGCTTTGAGGATGAGGAGGTGGCGAAGATACTCAACGAAAACTACGTAGCCATAAAGGTTGATAGGGAGGAGAGACCAGACATTGATGCGGTTTACATGAGCGTGTGCCAGATGATGACGGGAACTGGAGGCTGGCCCCTCACAGTGCTCATGACACCTGATAAGGTCCCTTTCTTTGCCGGGACCTACTTTCCCAAGGAGAGCCTCTACGGGAGACCCGGACTCAAGGAGATACTCCTGAGGGTAGCCCAGCTCTGGAGAGAAGACAGGGAAAAGGTCCTTGACAGCGCCCAGAAGGTTCTGGCAGCGCTCAAACAGACGGAGGAGGACAGCTACATAGGAGATGAGATAGATGGGAGCCTACTGCACAGGGGCTTTGCTGAGCTCTTCAACAGCTACGATGAAACCTACGGCGGCTTTGGCGGAGCCCCCAAGTTCCCCGTACCCCACAACCTCATGTTCCTGCTCAGATACCACAAGAGGACTGGAAACGAAAAAGCCCTCTCAATGGTAAGGAATACACTGACGAGGATGAGGCTCGGAGGAATATGGGACCACGTTGGCTTTGGGTTCCACCGCTACTCCACAGACAGAGAGTGGCTACTGCCCCACTTTGAGAAGATGCTCTACGACAACGCCCTCCTGATGATGGCTTACGCAGAAGCCTATCAGGTAACTGGGGAGGAGCTCTTCGCCCAGACAGTTGAGGAGATCGCTGAGTACCTCACGAGAGATATGCTCTCCCCGGAGGGAGCCTTCTACTCCGCTGAAGATGCGGACAGCGAAGGTGAGGAGGGAAAGTTCTATACCTGGACTCTGAAGGAGCTGGAGGAAATCCTTACACCTGAGGAACTCGGAATAGCCCTCAAGGTCTTTAACATCGCAGGGGAGGGGAACTTCCACGAAGAGGCTACGAGGAGAAAGACGGGAAGGAATATACTCCACATGAAGAAGACTCTCTCTGAGTATGCCCAGGAGCTCGGCTACGAGGTTGATGTCCTAAAGCAGAGGTTGGAGGACATAAGGACTAAGCTCTTTGCCAGTAGGGAGAAGAGGGTAAGACCCCTCAGAGACGATAAGATCCTCACCGACTGGAACGGCTTGGCTATAGCAGCCTTCTCCAAGGCTGGAACCGCCTTAGGAAGAAAGGACTTCATAGAAAGAGCTAAGTCCTGTGCGGACTTTATTCTTGAGAAAATGTTTGATGAAAGGGGGAGGCTACTCCACAGGTACAAGGAGGACTCTGCCCAGATA
>NZ_JBWONM010000101.1:0-3009 GCF_056450045.1 Hydrogenivirga sp. | reverse complement strand
GAGAGAGTACATACCCCTATTTTATCAGGGTTCGGTAGGTTCGTCGGGAACGGTATGGTCTATCTTCTGGTCCGGGCAGAGCCTCCTCGGTTCCCAGTCTGGGTGAACATCAGGGTCAAAGGGCTCTCCAGGACCCGTCGGTTCTATCTTGGGCTTCTCCTCCATAGCAAAACCCTCCTTACATCTAAATATAGTCACCAGAGGCTGAGATTAAAGAGGAGGTCTATCGCCTCCTCCTCAAGGGTTCTATCCACCCCTCCGCTTCCAACACTCGTGAGCTTTATGCCCTCTATCTCAGCGGGAGGTGGGGGTAGAGGAGAGCTGTCAGCCTCCGGAGGGCTCGCCAGATAAACAAGCCTCTCGTTGTCCTTCTTTATTGAGAGCCCGTAAGACTTCAGGAAGGCGTTTCTCCACACAACTATGAAGAGCTTGAGGAAGAAGGAGAGGCTGGTAGGTCTGTAGCTCGGGTGGGGCTTGTACTTCTCGGGCTGACGGATGCCCTCCAGCTCCATCTTCTTGATTATCCTCTCCACCTGCTCGGGCTCTGGGTGCTTTATGTCCGGCCATCCAAAGACCTCCGGTGCCTTCCTGCCGAGCTTGAATACCCAGGATGTGAGTCGGGTGAACTCCTCAGCTGGCGGGACGAGAACGTATCTGAACTCCCTCTGACCGAACTCAACCCTCTCGGGAAGATCGCCGACTATCCTTATCAGGGACCTCGGTCCCTCCTTCCTGAGTATGTCCTCTATCTCATAGAACCCTATGTACTCGCTCTTCCAGAGGGATATGAGTATGGGCTCCCTGCCGAGACCAAAGGGCATCAACCTTATCCCCGAGAGAACGAGCCTCTCCCTCCTCGTCCTTCCGGCAAGCCAGAGGTATTTGTCTAAGTATATCTTGAACTCCCTCGGACTTGATAGAAGGCGCTCCCACCCTTCCCTGCTTACCTCAATCGGGTCAACTATACCCACAAAGTTGAAGGGGAGCCTGAGTTCTCCCATTACGAACTTTGAATATATACCCTTTTAACCAACAGGCACACCCCTGTACTTCTGGGCAACATCCCTTATCTCAAGGATAGCTTCAACGACGAAGGCTAAGTCCTTAAGGGGTATCTGGTTCGGTCCGTCGGAGAGAGCCTCCTCGGGATTTGGATGGGTTTCCATGAAGACGCCATCGCACCCTACAGCAACGGCAGCCCTCATAAGGGGAAAGGCAAACTCCCTCTGTCCTCCAGACCTGTTTCCCATCCCTCCGGGCAGCTGGACGCTGTGGGTAGCATCAAATATGACCTTCGCAAACTGAGACATTATGGGGAGGCTCCTGAAGTCAACAACGAGGTTGTTGTAGCCAAAGGACACCCCCCTCTCGGTGAGGAATATATCCCTTGCTCCTCCGTGTCTGAGCTTCTCAACTATGTTCTTTGTATCCCAAGGGGCAAGGAATTGACCTTTCTTAACGTTGACAGCCTTCCCGGTACGGGCGGCAGCGAGAAGGAGGTCCGTTTGCCGGCATAGGAAGGCGGGGATCTGAACTATATCAACCACATTACCCACAGGTTCAGCCTGCCAGCTCTCGTGTATGTCGGTCGTTACCTTGAGTCCGAACTCCTCCTTGACCTTAGCGAGTATTCGCAGACCCTCCTCAAGCCCCGGTCCTCTGAAGGAGGAGATTGATGACCTGTTTGCCTTATCAAAGGAGGACTTGAAGACAAACTCAACGTCGGGGAACCTGTCGGCGAGCTCACGGAGCCTCTGGGCAACGGTTAGGACAACGCCTTCGTTCTCTATAACACAGGGACCTGCTATAAAGGTAAACTCTTTCATACCCCAATTCCTCCTATATAATACTAATCCCGGACCTACCGGGAGGGAAGGATGATACACGAGCATCAGATAGAGAAGATCAAGGGAAAGTTCTTTACCGAGGAAGAGCTCAGGAAGGACATAAACCTCTTCAATCTAATCAAGGATATAAAGGACAGGATAAGGGAGGAGGTAAGGGAGCATTTCAAGAAAACAGACCAGGAGTTCAATTACCTCCAGCAGGTTACCGACAACTACGGAATCCTCGTACGGGTTGTCAGGGACAAGGAAACGGGCAGGATTTACTACTTCTACTACTTCAAGCATCGGATACCTTACAGAGAGTATTATTTTTATAAGGAGGAAGAGGAGGAATGAAGAGGCTTTTTCTCTTTCTGGTCGGAATCTCAATAATCGCCTGCGCTCCTGTATCGGAGAAGCCTGACAGGGTTGCGGAGATAGAGATAAAGCTGACACGTCTTGAGGAAAAGCAAAAGAGCCTCAAAGAGGACATAGACAGAACGAACGAACGGATAGACAGGCTTACGGAGCTCATATCGGAGCTCAGACTTGAGCTTGAGAGGATAAAGCTGAAGCTCTTCACGGGGGTGTCTGAACACGAAAGCCCTCCAAAGGAAGGCTCGGAGGTTGTGCGTGTTGAACCCAAGAAGCTCCCTCCTGCGGAGGAGCTGAAGCCTCCTGCAGAAGAAGGTAAGAAGGTGGAAGAGGAGAAGCCCGAAGAGGATGCGGAGGCAGCCTACAAGAAGGCTATTGAGCTTTACAGCGTTAAAAAGCTCTACGAGGCGAGAGATGCCTTCTTGGACTTCATAAGGAGATTTCCCGAGAACAAGTACACCGACAACGCCTTTTTCTGGATAGGGAAGATATATCAGGAGCTGGGTGACCCAAAGAGGGCGGAGGAGATATACACAAGCCTCGTTGAGAAGTGTGAAAAGGGAAAGCTGCCTGACTGCAACAAGCTCCCCGACGCCTACTATCAGCTCATGAGGATAAGCCTTGACAGGGGGGACGTTGCCAAGGCTAACGAGTACTACTCTATCTTAATAGAGAGGTTCCCAACCTCGGACGCAGCGGTCAGAGCGAGAGAGCAGAAGGTCTTAATGGGAGAGTGAGAAGGCATGAAGGTACCCAAGCACATAGCGATAATAATGGACGGCAACGGAAGGTGGGCAAGGCGCCAAGG
>NZ_JBWONM010000100.1:0-5276 GCF_056450045.1 Hydrogenivirga sp. | reverse complement strand
GAATTTGAGAAACTCCTGAGCGAAGCCCTCCCGCAAGAAGAGACCTTCAGGAAAGGAAGGATAGTAAGCGGAAAGGTGGTGAAGGTTGATGAGAGGTACATATACGTTGATATAGGCTACAAGGTTGAGGGGGTAATACCGAGGGAGGAGGTAAAGGAGGAGATAAAGGAGGGAGATGAGATACAGGCCGTCATAGTTAAGATGTCTCCACGCCTTGACTATCCGCTCCTCTCCTACAGGATAATAGCTCAGCAGAAGGGTCTTGAAGAGCTCCAGAAGGCTCAGTCGGAAGGCAGGGATGTGGTAGGAACCCTTGAGAAAAAGACCCGCGGTGGGTTCATAGTTGATATAGAGGGTGTCAAAGCCTTCCTCCCAGCCAGCGAGACGGGGAAGAAGCTGAGCGTGGGTAAGCCCGTAAGGGTGAAGGTGATGGAGGTTAGCCTCCAGAAGGACAGACCAAAGGTGATAGTCTCCCACAAGGCTTACCTTGAGGAGGAGAGGGAAAAGAGGAAGCAGGAGCTCCTCCAGAGCCTAAAGAAGGGGGACGTGGTTGAGGGCAAGGTCATAAAGATTGACCCAAACAAGGGCATAACCCTTCTGATAGAGGGAGTTCTGAGAGCCTTCCTCCCCAAGGAGGAGCTGTCCTGGGGAAGGGACAAGAACCCCTTCAACTACGCGGAGGTTGATGAGACCCTTAAGGTTAAGGTAAAGAAGAAGAGCAGGGAGAAAGACTTTCTTATAGTCTCCCTCAGGGAGATGAAGGAGAATCCCTGGGAGAAGTTCAACAGGGAGCACAAGGTCGGCGACATAATTGAGGCAAAGGTCTTCCAGGTGACGCCAAAGGGGGTAGTCCTTGAGATTGATGACGGACTTGAGGGCTTCGTCCCCGCAGAGGAGGTGAGCTGGAACGGGGAGACGCCTCAAAAGGGCGATGTGGTGAAGGCTAAGGTTCTGAGGATAGAGCCCAAGAGGCAGAGGATAATCCTCAGCATAAAGCAGGCTCTCCCCAAGCCCTGGGAGGAGTTCCTCGCTGAGAACCCCGTTGGGAGCAAGATAAAGGGAAAGGTTGAAAAGATAGAGGGAAGCAAGGCTATCGTTGATATAGGAAGTGAGAAGGTCAAAGGGATAATCCACAGGAGCGACCTCTCCTGGACAAAGCCCAAAAGGGTTGAGGAAGTCCTTAAGGAGGGCGAGGAGAGGGAATTTGTTGTTCTCGGGACCGATGGAAGGTATGTCAAGCTTGGCATAAAGCAGCTCACACCCAACCCCTGGGAGATAATCCAGGAGAAGTACAAGGTTGGGGACGTGGTAAAGCTGAAGGTCAAAGAGGTCATGCCCTTCGGAGCCTTTCTTGAACTACCCGAGGGGGTGGAGGGACTGCTTCCTTTCTCTGAGGTTCCACGGGACCTGAAGCTTGAGGTTGGGCAAGAGCACGAGGTGAAGATAATTGATATAAATCCGAAGGAGGAAAAGGTAACCTTCTCCATAAAAGCCCTCCGAGGAGAAGAAGAGGAGAAGGAAGAGGAGGTCTCGGAGGGTGCACCCGCAAGCGGGTTCAAGCTCGGCGATATCCTGAAGAAAAAATGGAAGATGTGAGCTCCGGAGCTGCGTTATGACCAAGAAGGACATAGCCAACCTCGTCCACGAAAGGCTGGAGGAGGACTGGAATACCACCAAAAAGGAGATATACGAGATAGTATCCGAGATATTTGAGATCATAGAGGAGTCCCTCAAAAAAGGTGAGAAGGTCCAGATATCCGGCTTCGGCACCTTCACAGTCAAGCTCAGGAGAGGGAAGGTGGGCAGGAATCCGAGAACGGGGGAGGAGGTTCCGGTACCCGACAGGAAGGTCATAGTCTTCAAGCCGAGCAAGAAGCTAATTGAACTCGTAGAGCTCAAGCTCAAAAAGGTTTAAAATTATAGACGAACGGGGTGTAGCGCAGGTGGCAGCGCGCAGGCATGGGGGGCCTGAGGTCCCGGGTTCAAGTCCCGGCACCCCGATTTGAGATCAAAAGGAGGTGGAGGTATGGTTATAGAGCTTCAACCCGTGGAGGTAAACGTTGAGCCTCTCGTCACAAGGGTCTTTCTGAAGTCTATTGACCTGCTGGGAGGGCTTCAGAAGCTTGCGGAGTTCAGAACTCTGACGTGGCTTCCCTCTCTTGCGAGGGCATCCTTTGCAGTTGTACTCAGGGAAGAGTTCCTCAAGACGGAGGAGGAGATAGCCGAGATAGTAGGTCTCACCAGACAGACGGTGAGGAACATCCTCAGGGCTGACCCCGAGCTCGCCATGTACAAGATTCAGCACATTGATGAGCTCACACAGGAGGAGAAGAAGGAGCTCAGGGTACACACCGCCGGAGGTATAGCGAAGCTTGCCTACAAGCTCGTCAAGGAAGGTCATGAGGAACCGAGCATCTTCCTTGAGTACTGCACACAGGCAGCCGTTGCCCTTGACGTACCCTGGGCTTATATGGTTCTCAAGAGGCTCAAGGGTACCGACTTCCCCCTTCAGTCCGCGGAGGACATAAAGGAGAAGCTTTCGGGTGTGGTGATAAAGGGAAGAAAGGCGGAGGAGGTGGTAGAGGAGCTTGACTACCCTATAAAGAACCCCGCAGAGCTTCTTCACAGGATAAAGGAGAACCTGAAGATGCACGGAATAGAATGAGTTTATGCGCTATGTCGCCCTTCTCCTTCTCTTCCTCCTTTCCCTTTACTTTCTCGCACTAAAACCCTATCTGGCGGCTAAGAGGATACACTACAGCGTAGAAGGGCTGAGCCTGAGCCTCTCACCCCTGAGCCTCGGGATAGTGAGGCTTTACCTTTACTTTCCCTTGGGAAGGCTGTACATAAACCTGAGTCTCTCAGACTTTCTCTTCAGCTACAGAGATATACCCACCCTCAAGCTGAGGGAGGGACACCTCATAATCCTTGAAAGGGAAAAAGAGGAGAAGGGTAAGGAGAGGACACCTACAGCTGTAGTCCTGCCCCGATTCCTCAAGAAGGTGCAGGCGGAAATCAGCAGCTTTTACCTGACCCTTCAGAATGGGGAGACCTTCATAGAGCTTCACGACCTTACCCTAAGGGATGGAGAGCTGAAGGGCTACGCTCTCCTTCACAAAGGAAACAGCCTCGTAAAGGTAGAGGTCAGGAGGGCAAGGCTCTTAAAAGACTCAATCCAGATATCTGAGGCTGAGGTAAGCTCGGAGCTCTTTTCCTTCAAGATAGAGGGCTCCCTGAAGGAGGGATTGCCAAGGGCTCTCTTCAGCATAGAGGGTAGCGTAAAGCCGATAGACACACCCTTTGCCTACATCTCCCCTATCAGAATAAGGGGAGAGGGAAGAGCCACCTACAGCAGGCTTGATATGGAGCTGAGAGCCACAGCGGATACGGTCCTTATCAAGGAGAGGAAGCTTTACAGGGAGGTGAGAACATCGGGTAGCCTGAGCTACAGCTTTGGTGGAGCGCTCCTCCTGAGGGGAAGGCTGTGGAACGAGGATGTGCTCGCAGACTACAGGCTTGAGCTCCTTCGCAGAAACAGGCTCAGACTCAGCATAGAGCGCTTTCCCCTTGACTCTGAGCTCCTCAAAACGGATGTGTTCCTGCTCGCCTGGCTCAGGGGTGAGCTCGTTCTTGACCTTGATAGGAAGCTCCTGAACATCTATGCAGGGACCGATGGGGTTGGGATTGGAGAGATGGGCTTTGGAAGGACCCAGGGCTGGGTGAGGTACGATTACGGCTCGGGGAAGGGAAAGGTGGAGCTTGCCCTCTGGGGCGGAGACCTCTTCCTTTCGGGCAACTTTGGAGGGGAAGGCTTTGAGAGCCGGGTTTCCCTCAAAGACCTCTTCCTGCCCCTGAGGAGCATTACGCTGTTTCTCTCCTACACTGGAGAGCTTACCTACAAGGAGAAGCTCAGCACAAAGGGGAAAGGGAGGGTTGAGGACCTCTTTTACAGAGACTTTCCCGTGGGCAGGTCCGACTACAGGCTATCACTCAAAGGCGGTAGTATTGACCTCTCTTACGAAGGGGATGGCTTCTCGGGCTATC
The DNA here is from genome assembly GCF_056450045.1 of Hydrogenivirga sp. Classification (NCBI taxonomy): domain Bacteria; kingdom Pseudomonadati; phylum Aquificota; class Aquificia; order Aquificales; family Aquificaceae; genus Hydrogenivirga; species Hydrogenivirga sp. The sequence goes on along the minus strand of NZ_JBWONM010000100.1, from coordinate 1,232 downwards.
TGAAGGGAGATATAGACAGCTTTATATCTATAAACAGGATAGAGTCCTTTGTAAGGGAGTACAGGGGCATGGAGATAAGGGTAGAGGAAGCAACCCTTGAGCTGGCAAGGGACAGAGGCATCCTGAGCGTGGCATCAAGGCTCGGCAGGGCATCGGTCGTCAGAGGGAACACAAGAATTCCCTTGACCGGGAGGGCGGATATAAGGGTCGGGAAGAAGCTGGAGGGCTCCTTCAGTCTCAGATCCGAGGAGGTGAAGCTATCAGAGAAGCTATCTCTTAAGGGAGCCTTTCTTAAAGGAAGCATCAGGGATGGAAAGCTCTCGGGAAGCTACGGGGCTGAGAAGCTACTTAAGGGGAGCTACAGCCTTGATATGTACGAATTAAAGCTGTCAACCAAAGGAAGGCTTGAGGGGGAAGGACTCCAGGTTGACTACTCCTTTATGGGTAGTCCAGAAGAGGGGAGAGGTAAGGCTCTCCTGAGGTACAACCTCGGCGGAGAGGAGGTCAGGCTCATAACGGACATATCCTACAGAGGAGAGGAGGTCAGGCTCAGGGCTGAGCCCACCTCTTTACGCTACAGGGTTGCTGAGGTTGAATTTGGAGGAGCGGAGCTTTCGGGTACCAGAGAGAGCGGGAGGTTGAGCTTTGGGAAGGTCAGCCTGTTGGTTCTTGGAACTCCCCTTGCGGAGCTCCTGCAGGAGGAGGGAAGCTACAGCCTGAAGGGGGGAAAGTTCAGCCTTAAGTTCAGGAGCCGGGGTGCGGTGAACGGTTCTCTGGAGCTCGGTTTTGAAAGGGAGGCAGGCTTCTATGTTAGGTCTGAAGGGCTTTTGGACATGGACAGGCTCTCCTTCTTTGTGGCAACGCCGACGGGCGGTAGGCTTGAGGGGAAGCTCGGCTTCAAACTCACCTACATAAAGGGAGACCTGGAGCTCGTCCTGAAGAACAGGGGTAGGGTCTTAACCTACTCAAGGTTCTTTGCCTATCCAATGGACGCCTGGATTGAGCTGAGAGCTCTGGGAAAGAGCCTCTCCGCCTTCTTCACCCTCTGGAAGGGTGATTCGGGGCTTTCTGCAAACGTTGGCTCCCTTGACCTGAAGAACTACTACGTTTATTTAGTCTCAAGGGACCTTCCTCTATCCTACCGAAGGGAGGACCTCTCGCTGAACCTGAAGGTTAGCTCCGAAGGGTGGGTTAGCGTTAAGGAGCTCAGGAGCGTTCTCCTGAAGCTGAAC
>NZ_JBWONM010000099.1:0-12342 GCF_056450045.1 Hydrogenivirga sp. | reverse complement strand
CCATTGACGTTACGGGTAAGAAGCACCTCAGGGAGGTGATCAAGTCAATAAGCTCTGTTGAAGGTGTTGACAGCTGTACGAGGCTCTACTCTTGAAAGTAAATCTCTTAATCTCACTCATGGTAAAGCTACCTCTTGGGTATAGATTTTTTACATGGACAGAAAGAACAGCATAAGGGTCCTTGGCTTGAGCTTTGGGCTTGTGCTATTCTTTGCCTTCGTTGAGCTTATTGGGGGTTTCCTGACCAACAGCCTGGCACTCCTATCCGATGCGGGGCACATGCTCACCGACAGCGTCTCCCTCCTGATAGCCCTCGTAGCTCAGCTTCTCGTTCAGAAGGCACGGGGAAAGAGGATGACCTACGGCTTGTACAGGCTTGAGGTGCTGGCAGCCCTTGTGAACGGAATCTTTCTAATAGGTCTCATAGCTTATATAGCTTACGAAGCCTTCAACAGGTTTTTAAGTCCGGAACCCGTTCTCGGTCCTCAGATGCTCCTGATAGCGACCGTTGGACTCGGAGTAAACCTTATAGCGGGATATCTCCTCTACAAGAGCTCAGAGGAGAACATAAACGTCAAAGCTGCCTTTCTCCATGTTGTCACAGATACCCTCGGTTCGGTGGCTGCTATCCTCGCAGGGATTGCGGTTACCTTCTGGAAGTTCTACCTCGCAGACCCGATCCTCAGCATAGGTATATCCCTTCTCATACTCCCCGGAGCCTACACGGTTATAAAGGACTCCCTGAATGTGCTCCTTGAGCTCGTTCCGGCTGCGATAGACCCCGAAGAGATAGAGGATGAGATAAGGAAGGTTAAGGGTGTTATAGATGTCCATGACCTCCATGTTTGGTCTCTAACGGCTGGGAGCGTCATCTTAACCGCCCACGTTGTTGTAAGCGATATCCAAGCCTGCAATGAGGTTCTCAAAGAGGTTGAAGATATAGCCAGCAGGCACGGGATAAACCACACCACGATACAGCTTGAAAGGGAAGGCTACTGTTGCTCACCTTCCTGTCCCCTTCTCCAGGAAAGTGGTATAAAGTACCACCACCATCACTGATATAATATTCAGCGGTGGTTGAGATAAGAGGGATAACTCTTCCGGTAATAGCCATACGCATAAAGGAGAAGGCTAATTTAGAGTCAATAAAGGAAGAGATAAAGTCCAAGGTAAAGGGAAAGCTCTTTGAGGGTGGGTACTTTATCCTTGAGAACGCAGAGGAGCTCCCACCGGATATGGTAGCCGAGATTGAGGAGTTTCTGAAGGACCTTAGACTCGGCAACATCAAACAGATAGGTAGCCGTAGAAAGGAGGCTCCGAGGAGCGACAGGCTCTTAGTCGTTGACAGGTCTCTAAGATCTGGACAAAAGGTTGAACACAACGGGGACGTTCTCATCCTTGGTGATGTCAATAAGGATGCAGAAGTGGTGGCTGTGGGTAATATTATTATTATGGGAACGTTAAGGGGGATAGCGATAGCGGGTGCCCTTGGAGATGAAGAGGCTGTAGTTGTAGCCCTAAAGATGGAACCTCAGCAGATAAGGATAGGTAAGAAGATAGCTATATCGGAGGAGTCGGAGAGGGTTTCTCCGGGCTATCCTGAGGTAGCACGGGTGGAAGATGGTATGATAGTTTTAGAAAAGGTCTAAAGGGAGCTTTAACATGACGGAGGTTATAGTAGTTACCTCAGGAAAGGGAGGAGTTGGGAAGACAACCATAACGGCGAACTTGGGAGTTGCCCTCGCAAAGCTTGGAAAGAAAGTCCTTCTTATTGATGCGGATATAGGTCTCAGGAACCTGGACATGATTCTCGGTCTTGAGAACAGGATAGTTTATGACATCCTTGACGTTCTTGAAGGAAGGGTTACGGTTGAGAAGGCTCTCGTAAAGGACAAGAGGGGTCTGAGCCTCTTCCTCTTGCCAGCCAACCAAACCAAGAACAAGGATGCGGTCAACCCGGAGAAGTGGGTTGAGCTCGTCAAGGACATAAAGGCAAAGGGGGAGTTTGATTACATCATCATAGACTCACCTGCCGGTATAGAGCAGGGCTTCAAGATAGCTGTCTCTCCGGCAGACAGAGCTTACATAGTTGTGAACCCTGAGGTCTCCTCTGTGAGGGATGCGGACAGAGTTATAGGTCTTTTAGAGAGCATGAACAAGGAAGACTACTGGATCGTAGTCAACAGGGTCAAGTGGAAGATGGTCAAGAAGGGGGAGATGCTCTCCGTTGAAGATATCGTTGATATACTGAAGGCACCTCTAATAGGCGTGATTCCTGAGGAGGAGAAGCTCGTTGACTTCACTAACAGGGGAGAGCCGATAGTCCTTCATCCCAAATACAATGCTGCTAAGGCTATGATGGATGTTGCCAAGAGGACCTTGGGTGAGGAGGTTCCCTTTGAGAGATACGGTGAGAAGGAGGGCTTCCTCAGTAAACTGTTTGGAGGGTGAGGTTGTTGAACTTGGGTTCGCTCTTTAAGAGAAAGAGCAAGGATGTTGCAAAGCAGAGGCTGATGCTGGTACTGAGTTACGAAAGGCAAGGTGTACCCCCAAGCATGGTTGAAAGACTGAAAGAGGACCTCATATCCCTGTTTTCCAAGTATCCTCAGTTTGATGCGGAGGGGATAGATGTGCTTCTAAAGAAGAACGAGAACGAGAGGGAGGAACTCTGGATAAGCATACCCTTCAAGGGTAGTTAAGCCTCAACTAACTTTAGCCTCTCTTCAAGCTCCTTAGCCCTGAGGGCATCAATTATCTCATCAAGCTTTCCATCAAGAACCTCCTGGAGCTTGTAGAGGGTGAGGTTTATCCTGTGGTCGGTGACCCTGTTCTGAGGAAAGTTGTAGGTCCTTATCTTCTCACTTCTTTCCCCTGTTCCCACCTGCTCCTTCCTCTCCTTAGCTATCTCCTCTCTCTTCTTTCTCTCATAGTAGTCCTTGAGCTTTGCATACAGTATCTTCAGAGCCTTCTGCTTGTTCTGAAACTGGGACCTCTCGTCCTGACAGGAGACGACTATCCCCGTCGGTATGTGGGTTATCCTCACCGCAGTCTCGGTGGTGTTTACGTACTGTCCACCCGCCCCGGAAGCCCTAAAGGTCTCTATCTTGAGATCCTGGGGGTTTATTTCAACCTCTGCCTCGTCAGCCTCCGGAAGGACGGCTACAGTAGCCGTTGAGGTGTGTATCCTCCCCCCAGACTCGGTCACGGGTATCCTCTGAACCCTGTGAACACCGCTCTCGTACTTGAGCCTTGAGTAGGCACCCTCGCCCTCTATCAGGGCGACAACCTCCTTGTAGCCTCCGAGCCCGGTTTTGTTGGCGCTCAGTATGGAGAACTTCCAGCCTTTGTCCTCCGCATACTTTTGATACATCCTCAGAAGATCTGCTACAAAGAGGGCAGCCTCCTCACCTCCCGTTCCAGCCCTTATCTCAAGGATGACGTTCTTGGCATCGTTGGGGTCCTTCGGGACCAGGAGGAGCTTCAGCCTCTCCTCCAGCTCGCTCACCCTCTTCTGAAGCCTCTCAACCTCCTCCTGGGCAAGCTCCCTTATCTCGGGCTCCGGGCTCTTGGTTAGCTCCTTAGCCTCCTTGAGCTCCTTGACTAACTTTTTGTACTCCTGGTAGGTCTCGTATATCTCGGAGAGCTCCTTATGCTCCCGACTGAGCTCCTTATACCTTTTAATGTCCTTGACAACCTCGGGCTTAGAGAGCTCCTCCTCAAGTTTCCTGTACCTGTCGCTGAGCTTCTCTAACTTGTTGAGTATCTCCTTCTTGAGCATTAACCTTCCTTCTTTTCACCGGGGGAGAGAAGCTCCAAAAACTTCGGCTTGAGCCTCAGCTTCCCGGTGTAGAAGGGATGACACTGATTGCACACCTCAATATGGACCGTTCCGCCCTTAGTTGAAAGGAGGGTGAAGGTATTTCCACAGCCGCACACGAAGGTGGTTGGTTGTAGCTCCGGATGTATTCCCTTCTTCATCACAAACCTCCGCTTCAGAAGCAAGATATTATACTACGCATTCATCGCCTTGAGAAATTCCTTGTTCGTCTTAAAGCGCTTGAGCTTGTCAATCAGAAACTCCATAGCCTCAACCGCATCCATAGTTGAGAGGAACTTTCTCAGCACCCACATCCTCTGAAGCTCCCAGTCCTCCACGAGGAGCTCTTCCTTCCTCGTTCCCGACTTCTCTATGTTTATCGCCGGGAAGACCCTTCTCTCCATCAGCCTCCTGTCAAGGTGTATCTCCATGTTACCCGTTCCCTTGAACTCCTCATAGATAACGTCGTCCATCCTTGAACCGGTCTCAATGAGAGCGGTCGCTATTATGGTCAGGGAGCCGCCCTCCTCTATGTTCCTCGCAGCACCGAAGAACTTCTTGGGTCTCTGGAGTGCGGTTGCCTCAATACCTCCCGAAAGCACCCTTCCCGTTGGAGGCGTTACCGCATTGGAAGCTCTCGCAAACCTCGTCATTGAGTCAAGGAGTATGACAACGTCCCGTTTGAGCTCAACGAGCCTCTTTGCCTTCTCTATCACAAGCTCAGCAACCTGCATGTGTCTCTCGGGGGGCTCGTCAAAGGTGGAGGCTATGACCTCAGCTCCACTTCCGACTATCCTTCTCATCTCTGTCACTTCCTCGGGTCTCTCGTCAATCAGGAGGATGATAAGGTGGACCTCTGGATGGTTTTCTATGAGAGCCCTTGATATCTTCTGGAGGAGGACGGTCTTACCTGCCTTGGGAGGTGCAACTATCATACCCCTCTGTCCTTTACCTATCGGAGCTATAAGGCTTATAACCCTTGTGGACATCTCACGGGGGTCGTACTCCAGCTGGAACCTCTCCGTAGGGTGGTAGGGCGTGAGCTTGTCAAAGGCTGGTCTGTTTCTGAGAACCTCAGGGTCCGCGGTGAGTCCGTTAACAGCCTCCATCTTTATGAGAGCCTTGTACTTCTCCCCTTCCTTTGGAAGCCTTGCAAAGCCGACTATGGTGTCCCCGGTCCTGAGACCGAACTTCTTTATCTGGGATGGGGCTACGTACACGTCTTCCCAGCTGGGCATGTAGTTGTTCTGGGCACTCCTCATAAAGCCGTAGCCTTCAGGAAGTATCTCCAGAACGCCCTTCACAAAAACAAGCCCCCCGTCCTTAGCCTGAGCCTCCAGAATCCTCTCAATCAGCTCCTCCTTTTTCAGTCCCGTAGTTCTCGTAAGGCCAAGGTCCTTCCCTATCTTCTGCAGTTCCTGAAGTGTCATCCTCTTTAGCTCTTCAAGGGTGTAGACCTTCTGAAGTTCTTGCATGCTTTCCTCCTGTTTATTTTCCTATGCAAAATTTCGCAAATATGTTGCCCAAAACGTCTTCGGTAGTTATGTGACCGACTATCTCACCCAGGTAATCCGCCGCCTCTCTTATATCAAGCATCGCTATCTCTGGGCTCATATCTTCCCTTCTGTATCTATCCCTAAAGCTTTCAAGGACTTCTTTGGACTTCCTGAGAAGCTCCTCATGTCTAACCGATACATATATGTTTAATCCCTCTGGGGTTGTAGCTCCAACCTTCCTGAGAATTTCCTCTTCAAGGTTTTCTAATCCGTGTCCTGTAAGGGCACTCACCTTTATTATAGATTGTCCCTCAAAAATTTCAAGAGGGAGCTTTTCACCGAGGTCAATCTTGTTGAGGACAACTATCAGGTTCCTGCTCCTTACCTGCTCGTATATGTGTCTGTCCTCTTCGGTCAGCTCTCTTGACGCATCAACGACGAAGAGAACTATGTCCGCCTCCTCTATCTTGGCGAGGCTCCTCTCAACACCTATCCTCTCAACGGGGTCCTGTGCCCTCCTTATGCCGGCTGTATCAATCAGGCGGACGGGTATTCCTCTCAGGTTTATGCTCTCCTCAATGTAGTCCCTCGTTGTTCCCTCTATGTCCGTAACTATTGCCCTGTCCTCCCTCAGAAGGGCGTTGAAGAGAGAGGACTTGCCCACATTCGGTCTGCCGACTATCGCGAGCTTTATACCTTCTCTAACGAGCTTCCCCACCCCCGCTGTCTTGAGCAGCTCCTCTATGCCCTCAAGAACCCTATCAACCAGCTCAAGAACCTGTTCCTTTGTGAGGGTCGGTATGTCCTCTTCGGAAAACTCAATGTCAGCCTCTATATAGGCGCAGAGCTCAAGGAGGCTCTCCCTGAGGGGCTCTATATACCTGCTCAGCTCACCCTTTAGCTGGCGTAGAGCCAGCTTTCTCGCAAGCTCGGTCTTTGCAGATATCAGCTCAGCCACAGCCTCTGCCTGAGTGAGGTCCATCTTCCCGTTCAGAAATGCCCTCTTGGTAAACTCACCGGGCTGGGCTAAACGACACCCCGCTTTGAGAAAAAGTTCCAGGGTTTTCCTGAGTATGAGGGGGTTACCGTGGAGGGATATCTCCACCATATCTTCACCCGTGTAGCTGTGGGGTGCCCTGTAGTAGATGAGAACCCCCTCGTCTATGACCTCTCCCTCAGGGTCAACGAGCGTTCCGTAGTGAGCGTATCTTGGCTTTAGGTCAGACTTCGTCCTGAAGAATCTCCGGGCAAGTTCAAGGACACCTCTGCCCGTTAGCCTTACAACTCCTATAGCGCTCTCTCCAAAAGGGGTTGCTATCGCTACTATCGGGTCTTTCATGTCTGGGGCGTGGTCTAAAATATAATATAGCTCCTCTGAGGGGGTATGGCGGAACTGGCAGACGCAGCGGACTTAAAATCCGCGGGCCGTAAGGCCGTCCGGGTTCGACTCCCGGTACCCCCATGGAAAAATCATGAAAACAGTAGAGGAAGGGAAGGCTCTCATTTACGTCCCCCAGCTAAGAGAGATCGTGTCCTCGGACATGCCCGTCTTTTACAACCCGAAGATGAGGGTGAACAGAGACCTCGCCGTTCTGGGGCTCAGATACCTATGTAAGAAGCTCGGGAGGGAGCTCAGGGTTGCAGACCCTTTGGCAGCGAGCGGTATCAGGTCTGTCAGGTTTTTGAAAGAGACCGACTGCGTCGGTAAGGTCTATGCCAACGACATAAGTGAAGATGCCGTGAGGATAATGGAGGAGAACTTCAGGCTCAACGGCATACCCCGGGACAGGTACGAGGTTCACCGGGAAGAGGCAAACTTCTTCCTGAGGAAGGGCTGGGGCTTTGGCTTTGACTACGTTGACCTTGACCCCTTCGGTAGCCCCGTTCCCTTTGTTGAGTCTGTTGCCCTCAGCATGAAGAGGGGAGGGATACTCAGCCTGACAGCAACGGACACCGCCCCCCTCTCGGGGACCTACCCCAAGACCTGTATGAGGAGGTACGGTGCAAAGCCCCTGAGGAACGAGTTCAAGCACGAGGTAGGCGTGAGGATTCTCATAAAGAAGGTGATTGAGCTCGGAGCCCAGAACGATATAGCCATGGTCCCCCTCTTTGCCTACTCCCACCTTCACTACTTCAAGCTGTTCTTTATGAAAGAGAGGGGTGCTAAGCTCACCAACTCCCTAATTGAGAGGATAGGATACGTGCTTTACTGCTTCAACTGTCTTAACCGCGAAGCGGTCCTTGACCCCCTCAAGATAAAGGAGCACTGCCCTATCTGCGGCACGAGGTTCAGCCTTGGGGGACCCATGTGGTTGGGGGAGCTCTGGGACAGGGAGTTTACCGACTTCCTCTACAGGGAGTCAATCAACGACGAAAACCTCTCAAGGGAAACTAAGAGGATACTGAGCCTGATAGAGGAGGAGTCCAGGCTCCAGACTGTCGGCTTTTACATGATGTCCAAGCTGGCTGAGAAGCTCTCCATACCTCAGCAACCGCCTATAGACAAGGTGGTTGAGTTCTACGAAGGTGTTAGAACCCACTTTGAGGGGGACGGATTCAGAACGAGGCTATCCCACAGAGAGGTTCTCCAGAAATCGGAAGAGCTCAGGGATATAATAAAACAGCGTTTGACAGGAGGGGTGCATGATGAGTCCAGAGGAGATGCTTAAGGACTTCCCACAGCAGCTTGAGTGGGAAAAGAGCGGTGTGGACCTCTCCCTGTACCGGACAGTGACCTTCTGCGGTATGGGGGGCTCGGGCATAGTGGGGGACGTCGCCAAGTCCTGGATGGAGCACAGGGGGTGCAAGCTACCGGTGACGACCTACAGGGGGTACGGACTTCCCAACTTCGTGAGGGGAGAAGAGGACCTCGTTGTATGCATAAGCTACAGCGGAAACACCGAGGAGACGATAAGCAACTTTCAGGAGGCTGTGGACAGGCAGGCGACCGTTCTCTCAATCAGCTCCGGGGGCAAGCTTGAAGAGCTATCGGAAAAGAGCGGTGTACTGCACCTGAAGATACCTACAGGTTACGCACCGAGGTTTGCCTTAGGGCACATGCTCTCTAAGGTTCTCTCAATCCTCGGGATAGAGAAGGAGGAGCTTGAGGATGCGAGGGAAAACCTGCGGGAGAACTATGAGGAGATAAAGAAGAAGGGAGAGGAGATAGCCCAGAGGTTATACGGATACGTTCCCGTAGTTTACGCAACTCCCCTGACGGAGGTAGCCGCCTTCAGGTGGAAGACTCAGATAAACGAGAACTCAAAGACACAGGCTTACTTTGCAGTGCTTCCGGAGATGCACCATAACGAAGTCGTGGGTCTTGAGAATGGGGAGATAAGGAGCAAGTTCTCCTTTGTTGTCATGTTTGACCCAAAGGACCACGACAGGGTGAGGAGGCGAGTTGACCTGACGATAAAAGTCCTGAAGGACCTCGGTATATCTCCCGTAGTCATTGGGGGAGATGGGAACTCCTACCTTGCAAGGCTCCTGTACCTCATACACGTGGGGGACTGGGCGAGCTACTACCTTGCCGGTAAGTACGGCTTTGAACCCCTTCCCGTGAAGACAATTGAGTGGATAAAGGAAGAGCTCAGCAAGTCCTGATATGGTTTATCATTAATTTCAGGAGGTTTTTTCATGGCTCACAAGTTCAATCCTGAGAATATCCATAAACTTGAGGACCCTTCAAGGCTTGAGCTCTTTGACCCCGAGAAGGTTCTCAGGGAGTTCGGCATAAGGGAAGGTATGACCGTCTTGGATGTGGGGACTGGTCCCGGCTTTTACCTTCCCTACCTCTCAAAGCTCGTGGGCGAGAAGGGAAAGGTCTACGGGATTGATGTTCAGGAGGAGATGGTAAGGAGGGCGAAGGAGAAGGTTGAGAGGGAAGGTCTGAAGAACGTTGAGGTGCTCAAATCTGAGGAGAACAGGATACCCCTTCCCGACAACTCCGTTGACTTTGTCTTCATGGCTTTCACCTTCCACGAGCTTGAGGACCCAAAGAGCTTCGTTCAGGAGCTAAAGCGCGTTGCCAAGCCCTTTGCCTACCTTGCGGTGATAGACTGGAAGAAGGAGGAGAGGGATAAGGGTCCACCTCCGGAGGAGGTCCTCTCCGAATGGGAAGTGGGGCTCATACTTGATGACAGCGGTGTAAAGGTGGGAAGGGTCGTTGAGATAGGGAAGTACTGCTTTGGAGTTTACGCCGTCTTCCCTCAGGAAGAAGAGGATAACCCCCTTATGAACGTTCCCTTCAAGATCCCTCCCGGTATGGCTTGACACCGAGAAGCTCCATCAGCTTCAGGCAGTTGAAGGGGGCGTAGGCATTGTAGTCGTTGTTGAAGTAGGCAAAGACCCTCACCGCTGAGCTCCTATCTATCTTTTCAGCCCAGCTTCTTAGCTCCTCTTCGCTGTAGTTATACCTGTACCATCCCTCCTTTCCGTGAAAGCGTACGTAAACAACTTCCGTGGTCTCTATGAGGTCTTCAGGAAGGTTGGGAGAGCTGACAGAGCAAAAAACTACACCGGACTTTCTGAGCTCCCTGTAAACCTCTTCCCTCCACCAGCTTAGGTGCCTGAACTCAACGACGTTTGTGAATTCGGGGCTCAGCTGGGAGAGTATCCTCTCCAAGTTCTCCTTCGTGTATCTGTAGGAGGGTGGGAGCTGGAAGAGTATGCACCCGAGCTTCTCCGATAGAGCTTGAGCGACTACATCGTAGAATCTGTCCACAAGCTCCTTTGTCTCCTTGAACTTCTTCATGTGGGTTATTGACCTGTTAGCCTTAACCGAAAATATAAAGCCCTTGGGAGTCTCACTATAGAGCCTCTTGAGGGAAGAGGCTTTTGGAAAGTTGTAGAAGGTTGAGTTTATCTCAACACTGTTGAAATGCTCTGCATAGTAGCCCAACCACTGGGAAGGCTTCAGGTCCTTGGGGTAGAACTTACCCCTCCAGCCCCAGTAGAAGTAGCCCGAACAGCCTAAGAAGTAATCTCTATCTTCCACCTGCAATCGCCGGAACTATTGAGAGGACGTCCCCGTCCTTGAGCTCGGTGTTCACCCCTTTGAGGAAGCGAACGTCCTCATCGTTGAGATACAGGTTCACGAACCTTCTCAGCTCGCCGTTCTCATCAAGGAGCCTCTCTTTAAAACCGGGGTACTGCTCTTCCAGCTTCTCTATAGCCTCCTTTACTGTGCTGGCTTCAACCTCAACCTCACCCTGTCCGTCGGTGAGCCTCCTCAGAGGTGTGGGGACTCTCACAACTACAGCCATCTCAAACCTCCTTAGACCTTTGCAAGAACCTTTTCCTTAAAGTCTTTAAGGGTTGCCTGAATCCTAACCGGTTCTGAAAGATGTCCATCAAGGACCTCAAGGGTCTTGTAGCCGTTCCCGGTTATGTAAGCTACCACAAGCTCATCGGGGTCAAAGACACCCTTTCTGGCGAGCTTCTTCAGAACAGCGACGGTTGTCCCTCCCGCCGTCTCCGTGAATATACCCTCAGTCTGGGCGAGGAGCTTCATAGCCTCTATTATCTCCTCATCCGTTGCGGTCTCCCAGTCTCCTCCGCTCTCCTTTGTTGTCTGCAAAGCGTATATCCCGTCTGCGGGATTTCCTATAGCTATTGACTTGGCTATGGTGTTAGGCTTGACGGGCTTGACGAAGTCTCTGCCCTCCTTCCAAGCCTGAGCTATCGGAGAGCATCCCTCAGCCTGAGCCCCGTACATCCTTGTTCTCACACCGTCTATGAGACCTACCTTCTCCATCTCCTTGAGTCCCTTCCATATCTTCGTGTATAGGGAGCCGGAGGCTGCAGGTGCAACGACCGCATCGGGGGCTCTCCAGCCGAGCTGTTCAACAACCTCAAAAGCCAAGGTCTTGGAGCCCTCCGCATAGTAAGGTCTTATGTTTATGTTAACGAATGCCCAGCCCTGGTCGTTGGCTATCTCTGAGCAGAGCCTGTTCACGTCGTCGTAGGTTCCCTCAACGGCAACCACGGTAGGGTTGAAGACGAGGCTACCGTATATCTTCTGGGTTTCAAGGTTCGCCGGTATGAAGACGAAGCAGTTCAGACCAGCCTGGGCACAGTGGGCGGCGACGGAGTTGGCGAGGTTCCCTGTTGAGGCACAGGCGGCTGTATCAAAGCCAAACTCCTTTGCCTTGGATAGAGCAACGGACACGACCCTGTCTTTAAAGGATAGGGTTGGGTGGTTTACAGAGTCATCCTTTATGTAAAGGTTCCTGAGCCCCAGAGCCTCTCCCAGCTTCTCAGCCTTCCTCAGAGGCGTAAAGCCCGCGGTGAGTCCAACGGTCGGGCTTTCCACCGGGAGGAGGTCAACATAGCGCCAAAGGCTCTTTGGACCACCCTCTATCTTCTCCCTTGAGATGTTCTTCTTTATCTCATCGTAGTCGTAAACAACTTCAAGGGGACCGAAGCAAAATTCACAGACGTGGATAGGCTCAACGGGATAGTCCCTTCCACACTCTCTACACCTGAGCCCTTTAACCTTTGCCACCTGCTTACCTCCGCGGAAGATTAGTATTTTACATTATAAGCCAAGGAGCTTCCTCCAACCTTGCAAAAGTCAGCGATTTGTAGGATAATTTTCCATTCCATACACCCAGGAGGAGAAGAGATGAGCGGTGTTCTTGAGAAGGTTCAGAGGAGATACCTGCCCCAGAAAGAGTATCCAAACTTCAAGGTGGGCGACACGATAAGGGTCCACTACAGGATAAAGGAAGGTGACAGGGAGAGGATTCAGCCCTTTGAAGGCGTGGTGATAAGGATAAGAGGCGGAGGAGCAGACAAGACCTTCACCGTCAGGAAGGAGTCCTACGGGGTAGGTATAGAGAGGATATTCCCCTACTACAGCCCCAACATAGAGAAGATTGAGATAGTGAAGATAGGTAGGGTCAGAAGGGCGAAGCTCTACTTCCTTAGAGAGCTCAAGGGTAAGGTAGCCCAGAGGAAGATAAGGGAGATAAAGAAGTGGGAGTACGAGGCTATGCAGAAGAGAAAGGAGGAAGCCCGCAGACA
>NZ_JBWONM010000098.1:0-8396 GCF_056450045.1 Hydrogenivirga sp. | reverse complement strand
AGAAGACTATGTCATCCTCGGTGTCACAGATCTATTCAATCAGACCTCTCAGGTAGTGTTTTGAGTAGGGTCTTGACATTTCTATTTCTGCTCTTACCACAAACTGCCAGATCGTGTGAGCTGCGTAAGATATGTAGTTGGACTTCATCACGTAGGGGTCCCTGAGGAACCTTCCCGGTGCCATCTCCATGTCAAGGGGAACCATGGGAGACTTGTAAGGGTTGTAAGGGGGCAGAGCTATGTCGTCGGGTGGGAGCATAACCGCCTCCCTCGTGTGGGATATGAAGAAGCCGTCTATCGCTGTTATCACCGGCACGTGGACGTCGGGCTGCTCAGCGACAACGAAGCCGGCAAGTATCATATCAAAGAGCTCCTGAGCTGTCTCCGCATGCCATATCATACATCCCGTATCCAGAAGGAAGGATATCTCAAGGTTGTCGGGCTGAATTGTCAGGGGAGCGTTAACACCCCTTGCCATGAGGACAAGCTGTATGGGTAGCCTTGAACCCGCCCACATGGGGAAGTTCTCCATAGCCCTAAGGGTCCCCGGTCCGGAGGTGGTGGTTATCGTCCTTGCACCAGCCATCGCACATCCGGCGACCTCTGACATGACACCGAACTCGGACTCACCTCTGAAGTAAACTCCTACGTAGCCTTCAACCCATAGCTCACCTATCAGGTGGGCAGCCTCCGACTGGGGGGTTATCGGGTAGGAAACGGAAGCATCAACGGAAGCACGCTTGACCGCCTCTTTGACAACCTCTGAACCTGTCATGAACTGCTTTTCCCTTGGTGCCTCAAAGAGCAGGTAGTCCGGTGAAACTACCCTCTGCCCCGCTCTATTGTATTGAACCTGCTCGGTCTTCTGCATCACAGCACCTCCTTAAATAGCTTTTCTAAATTTACTTCCAGACCTTCCAAAAGGCATGAGCTCACCTTTCCCTTTTCATACCCAAAGGAGCAGACCTCGTAATCTCCGTCCTTAATGGAAAAGACCTCAATAGCCCTCTCCCCGGGGAAGATGAGCCACAGCTCCTTCACACCGTACTCCGCATATAGCCTCTTCTTGTCCTCGGTATCCCGCTTTAGAGTGGATGGAGATATGACCTCAACTACGAGGTCGGGAGCACCAAACACTCCCTTTTCCTTGACTATATCCTCCCTCTCCTTGGAGACGAACAGGATGTCTGGCTGGAGAACGTTATCCTCAGCCAAAACCACATCAACGGGGGATACGAAGACCTCACCAATAGACCTCTCTTCTACAAAGTCGCTCATTAATCTAAAAAGTCTTCCCACTATCCTCTGATGGGTTGTTGTCGGTGCGGGCATCTCTATGAGCTCTCCCCTTATTATCTCGTAGCGCTTGTCGTCATCAAGCTTGAGGTAGTCCTCGTAAGTCCACCTCTTGGAGAGTGTCTCCATCACTTGCCCAGCTCCTTCTTTACCTCTTCCGCCACTCTGATGAACTTTTCCAGCTCCTCGGTGTGCTGGTCCCTCAGGGTTATCATCGCGTCCTCGTGTCCTGAGTTACCGCACAGGGCTATAGTGAAGCAGTCGGTCTCAGCCCTTATTATCTTCAGTGCTACGTTTGCGTAGTGGCAGTGAACACCAACGAATATGCATGCCTTTATGTTGTTGTGCCATATCGTCAGGTTGGGATGGTTTGGGTTTATCTCCTTCTCTGGGTCAATCTTCGGGTACTTAGGTCTGTAATCGTACATGGGGATTATCTTTGCGCCGAGGGTCTCGGCTATCTTCCTCACCAGCTTTGCCTTTTCCTTAGCTTCCTCGTTCCAGGCGTAGAGCACCTGGGGTCCGGGGAATATGGTCGGGTTCTCCCTAGTTAGCATAGCCTTGGCGGCTTCCCTCATGGCTATCTCTTCATCAACTATCTCGTTGAAGAGGAGAGCCTTTCCTGGCGGGGGAGTTAGAACTCCCTCGTACATAGCCACAGGGTAGGGAGAGTATCCCGCAGGTCCTAACTTTGCCATAGCTTACCTCCAAAGAACTTTATCTAACACCGGCGACGTCCCTGTTCTCCGCATAGACCATCTCTATAGAATCCCTCTTCAGAAGGTTTGAACAGACGTAAACGCAGAGGGCACATCCCTTACATCTCTCGGTCATGACGTAGGCATGATGGGTCTCATCAGTGTACATCAAAGTGTTTGGCTCTGGGCAGAACAGGGTGCACTGCTTGCAGTTATACTTACTGCATTCATCACGTATTACCTGGGCGACGTAGTACATTCTCCTGCCTCCTCGCAGACGGTTGTGATAAACAATATAAGGGAATACTTATATGAAAACAAGTGCAAGCCCTATGATATAGGTTAGAGTATGGAAAAGCTCACCTGCTGGTTGACCCTCGCCTCCATAGGTGGAGTTGGAGAGAGGACAATAAAGAAGCTCTACGACTACTTCGGAAGCTGTGAGAGGATACTCACCGCAAGCTATGAGGAGCTTGTAAAGGTTGTCGGAGACAGGAGGGCAAGGGCTATAGTTAGAAGGGAAGGGATTGAGGAGCCTGAAGAGATCGTAAAGCTCGTTGATGATAAGAGGATAGGTTTTCTAACCCTTGAGGATGAGGATTACCCCTCTCCCCTGAGGAGCATACCTGACCCTCCCCCTATCCTATTCTTTGAAGGGGACCTTAAGGATGTGCCTCTTGTGGGGATAGTCGGGAGCCGGAGACCGACCGCCTACACCCTCTCCTTCGTGGATGGAATAGTTGAGTCAGCCCTCTCAAGGGGCTACGGGATAGTCTCTGGTGGTGCAAGGGGTGTTGATTCCCAGGCACACCTCAGCGCCATAAGTAGGTCTGGCTACACCATCTGCGTCTTGGGTTTCGGAATCCTGAGAGCTCAGGGGAGACCCTTTGATGATATAAGAGCTTCTGGAGGTCTCCTTATCTCGGAGTTTCACCCTTTGGAGAGGGGAAGCTCCCACACCTTTCCTAAGAGGAACAGGATTATCGCAGCCCTTTCAGACTTTCTTATAGTCCCGGAGGCTGGGGCAAGGAGCGGAGCACTGATAACCGCAGATTACTCCCGCAAGTATGGTAAGAAGGTTTACACCCACATAGGTATGGGTAGGTCCCCCAACTGGGAGGGCTGTTACAGACTCGTAAGGGAGGGTGCGGAGCTGATAAGGGACGGAAGAGATGCCTTTGGGGAGGAGTCCCCTGAGGACCCTCTGCTCTCCTACTTGCGGGAACCCAGAACTCTGAGCGATGTGGTTGAGTTCCTCGGTGTTGATGAGGGGAAGGCTCTCTCCCTACTGACGGAGCTTGAGATGGAGGGGAAGGTGAAACGTATGGGCTCTTTTTACTGCTCCTGATAAGATTATAACTGATGGGTCAGTCAGAACTGACTAAGGGAGAGCTGATACTCCACACCCTCATAGTCATGGCCGGAGCCTTCATGGCTATCCTTGACACCACCATTGTGGACGTGGCTCTCCCTAAGATGATAGCTCCCCTCAAGACCGACCTCTACGGCATCCAGTGGGTTGTGACCTCCTACATGATAGCCGCCGCCGTAACCCTACCCCTCATTGAGTGGCTGGAATCGGTTATAGGTCTGAGGGCTATGTACATAGCTGGTGTAGCTCTCTTCGGGCTATCAAGCTACCTGTGCGGTGTATCAACCGAGCTCTACCAGATGGTTGTCTTCCGCTCCCTTCAGGGGCTTGCTGAGGCTCTCATAATAGTCTCCGCCCAGGCTATCCTCTTCACCATATACCCTCCGGAAAAGAAGGGCATAGCTATGGGTGTTTTCGGCTTGGGTGCCTCCTTCGCTCCAGCGGTGGGACCCACACTGGGGGGCTGGCTCACCGAACATATAAACTGGAACTGGATCTTCTTCATAAACGTTCCGGTGGGCATCTTCTTAGTTGCTTCCTCCCTCTTCTTCCTGAAGGAGGTTTCCAAAAGGGGCAGGGTTTTGCCCTTCAACTTCCTCTCCTTCACCTTCATATCTGTGGCAACCGTCAGCACCCTCGTGGTTTTGTCCAAGGGACAGCAGCTCGGCTGGTTTACCTCAAACGCTATCGCCTTCCTTACCTTCATAGCCCTCCTTGGCTACCTCCTCTACCTTATATCCGACCTTATTTCGGATACAAAGCTTATGGACCTGAGTATCTTCAGGAGCGTGAACTTCAGCGTTTCCTTCGTTGTATTTCTCCTCGTTCTGGGCTTCTCAATGTACGCCCTCTTCTACGCCATACCCCTTTACTTTGAGTTTCTAAAGGGGCTCAGCACCTTCACCACCGGACTCCTCCTACTGCCCTTCGCCTTCTCAATAGCGGTCTTCTCCCTCGTTGCAGGTGTGATGAGCGACCGCTGGAGTGCCGGTGGAACGCTCCTGATGGCGATATTCATCTATCTTGGCTCCATATACCTCTTCATCAGACACTACGACCTCTACACGCCCAAGGAGGAGGCTTCCCTTGAGCTTGCCTTCATGGGTGTTGGTATGGGGCTCTTCTTTGCGCCGGTGACTGTCATCGCCCTTCGGGGGCTTGAGGAGAAGACAGTTCTCGTGATAAGTCTCCTTGATTACATAAGGTTCATAGGTGGGTCCTTCGGAACGGCGATAGCGACGAACATACTGAAGGGAAACTCCTCCTTTCACTACGATGATATGGCTGCCCTTCAGGGGCTCAGCTACCACGCCGTTGCCCAAAGGATAGAAAGCCTCTCCCTTAACTTTTTAAGCAGCTCCTCTCTCCAGGAGGAAGCTCTCACAAAGGCTTACTACGCCGTAGGAGTTCTTCAGACAAAGCTTGCTTACTCTTACGCCTTCCAGGATCTCTTCGTGTGGAGCGGTATATTTGCCCTCGTTGGGCTTAGTCCTCTCCTCCTGCTCTTCAAGACGTGGCTGTATAATAAAAGGGCTACATGATAGTCCTTTTCCTCCTTTTCATGTCTCTTTCCTTTGCGTCTCAGGACATAGTGGCTAAGGTCAACGGCACGGTGATAAGGAAGGATGAGTTTGAGAGGCTATTCAACCTCTACAGAAAGGAGATACTCCACTTCAACCCCAACAGACCTACCGCAGAGGACAAGAGGCGGTTTCTATTTGAGTACATAAAAGGGCTTATAGTTGAGGACATGGCTAAAGACATGGGCTTGTCCGTTGAAGAGGAGGAGGTTGAGGAGAGGCTCAGGTGGTGGGGCAGAAAGTCAGCCGACCCCTTTCTCAGGAGGCTTGTCAGGAGAGAGCTGTTGGTAAGTAAGCTTACTAACAGGATTACGAAGGACCTCAAGGTGAGCGATGGAGAGATAAGGGCTTACTACCTGCTCAACAAGAGAGAGTTTCACTACCCGGACCAGGTTAAGCTCCTCAGGGTGATAACGGAAACGAAGAGGACCGCTCTCAGGGTTTATGAGGCGCTCAAGAGGGGAGGTACACCTTTGGAAGGAAAGGGGATTGTTATCGGCAGGGAGAGGTGGTACTCGGTGCAGGCTCTTCCTAAGATTGTCAGGAGGAGGCTCTACCCTTACAGGGTTGGTGTGGTCTCAAAGCCCATAAAGCTTGAAACCGGCTACCTTATTCTTAAAATAACAGACAGAAGGAAGGCAGGGGTTCTGCCCCTTGATGAGGTCAGAGACCAGGTCAGGGCAAAGCTGCTTAAGATTAAAAGGCAGGAGGTAATGAGAGAATGGTTCAGGGAAGTTTTAAAGGGCTACAGCTTGGAGATCTACTTAAAAAACTTGGAGTAGTTCTCTTTCTATTTGTTGGCTTCTCTTATGCCCAGCTCCTTGACAGGGTTGTGGCTAACGTCAACGGAGAACCGATACTTGAGAGCGAACTAAAAGTAGCCCAGCTTTTTTACAAAGTTAGCGATAGGGACGAGCTCCTGAGGAAGCTCGTTAACAAGCACCTGATAGCCCAGTTTCTTCAGGAGCAGGGGCTGAACATACCCGAAGGGTACATAGACTCCCTGATAAAGGATATAGCGAAGTCAAACGGGAAGACGGTTGAGGAGTTTTACAGGGAGCTTTACAGGGAGGGTCTGTCTCCGAAGGACCTGAGGAGCTTCTTGAAGATTGAGGTGGCTTCAACCCTCGGTCTTAATGAGTATCTCAGGAGTAAGGTGAGCGTGTCTGAGCTTGAGATAGAGCTTGAGAGGCTCAGGAGCGGTGATGTTACCTACAAGAAGGAGATAGAGCTCCTCGTTATAAACAAGGAAGGTAAGGATAGGGTTCTCCCCCTTGTGGAGAGGTATGGCACGGACCTTGAGGCTATGGCTAAGGAGCTGAATGAGAAGCTTGAGAGGATAAAGGTTGGAAAGGGTGAGCTGATAGAGGCGCTGGACAGGGAGATATGGAGGACTGAGGATGGGAAGCTCGCCATAGCTGAGGATGAGAAGCATCTTTACCTTGCTAAGGTTCTGAGGACAGTGAGGATAATATCTGGCAGAAGCGAAGATGAGATAAAGGAAGAGCTCCTTACAAAGAAGCTCAAGGAGGAGCAGGAGAAACTCTTGGAGAAGCTCAGGAAGAGGAGCCTGATTGAGTTTATAGGTTAGCCCTTGTGAATCCCTTCGCTAACTATGTTGGGCAGAGCTGCCTTCCCCAGTATCAGCTCAATCAACCGCTCCAGGTTCTGGGACCTATCGGTGAAGTAGAGCTCAGTTCTCCCTTCCCCAGCGTTAGTCACCAGCTTGTCAAGCTCTCTTGCAACAGCCTCTGAAGAATCAACAACCTTGGTCCCTTCCATAAACCTCTCTATCACTCCCTTGAGAAGAGGGTAGTGGGTACATCCGAGTATGAGGGTATCCACACCGACATCTTTTAGCTCCTTAAGGTAGAGCTCTACGACCCTCTCCGCTATCTCCCCCTCAACCAATCCCTCCTCTACAAGGGGCACGAAGAGGGGACAGGCTTTTGCAAAGACGTCAACACCCCATTTCTTTAGAGCCTTCTGGTAGGAGCCGCTCCTTATCGTTGCTGACGTTCCTATGACCCCAACCCTGCCAGAGGTTATGGACAGAGCCATCTTCACACCCGGGCTCACCACACCGACCACCGGAATGAAGAGCTCCCTGCTGAGGGTGTCAAGGGCGTAGGAGCTCGCGGTGTTACAGGCAACCACGAGGACATCAATCCCCCTCTCTACGAGGAAGTCCGCACACTCAAGGCTGTACCTGATCACCGTATCTGGTGAGCGGTTTCCGTAGGGAACCCTTGCGGTATCACCTAGATAGATGAGGTCCAGAGAGGGAAACCTCTCCCTTATGGACCTGAGGACTGTGAGCCCCCCAACGCCGGAGTCAAAAATACCTACTCGCAATCTTCAGCCTCCCATAAGATGTCTATAATTTTAAGTCCTATGGATAGGATTCCTCTCTGGAAGGAAAGGATTGAGGAAAGGCTCAGGGAACTGCTCAGGTCCTTTGAGCCGGAGCAACTCTCCGAGGCTATGTCCTACTATCTCTTTCAGCCGGGAAAGAGGATAAGACCCCTTCTCACGGTTGCGACCGCTGTCTCTCTGGGAGGGGACCAGGAGGATGCCATAACCGTAGGCTGTGCCATAGAGATAATACACAACTACTCTCTTGTCCATGACGACCTTCCTGCGATGGACAACGATGACTTCAGGAGGGGGCTCCCTTCCTGCCACAGGAAGTTTGGGGAAGCGGTAGCCATACTGGCAGGGGATGCCATGCTCACCTATGCCTTTGAGATTCTCTCAAGGAAGGGAATCTTCAGGAGTCTCACAGCAGGTGAAGTGCTCAGCCTAATACATACCATTGCGGTCAAATCTGGAGCGGAGGGTATGGTTGGAGGACAGGCTTTAGATATAGCCGGTGAGAAAGACCTTGAGAAGGTCAACCTGAAGAAAACAGCAGCCCTCTTTGAAGCCTGTTTTCTATCCGGCGCTATAGTTGCCCACAGGCAGGACCTTCTGCCCGACCTTGAAGGTGTTGGAAGAAGCTTCGGACTTCTCTTCCAGATAACCGACGACATAGTGGACAGGGACGGCTACTACCTTCTCCTGGGAGAGGAGGGAGCGAAGAAGAAAGCCTCCCAGATATACGATGAGGTCAAAGCTCTCGTGAGCAAGGTCTTTAAAGGTAGCTCCCCCGAGATAGACTCTCTGGTTGAAGCGGTTTATAAGAGGATCACTTGACAAGCTCCCCTATCTTGAATATCGGCATGTAGAGAGCTATCAGGATACCACCAACTATGGTTCCGAGAATAACTATGAGCATGGGCTCTATCAAGGTTATGAGACCTTCCACAGTTCTGTCAACCTCGTCCTCATAGAACCTTGCGATGGTGTCAAGCATCTCGTCAAGCCTTCCCGTTTCCTCACCTACCTTGACCATGGCAACGATGAGCTTGGGGAACCGCCCCGTCTTTTCCATGGAAGACCACATAGTCT
>NZ_JBWONM010000097.1:0-12222 GCF_056450045.1 Hydrogenivirga sp. | reverse complement strand
GTTCTCAGCACAACGTAGTTCTCAACACCTCCGAGCTCTGCCATGAGAGCGACCGTTCCCTCAAGTCCGAGCAGTGAGTCGGGAGGCACGGCGAGGGTGAACCATAGGTTGAAGTCGTGGTCCCTTTCGTAGTTGTGGCTTACACCCGGATGGGAGCTAACAATCTGGGCAACATCGCTGAGTCTATCGGGCGGAACCCTGAAGGCTACGAGGGAGCTGTCATAACCCACAGCCCTCGTATCGTATATGGGTGATATCTGGCGGATTATCCTCTCAGCCTTCATTTCCTCAAGGGTTTTCATAACCTCTCCTTCCTCACTCCCCAGCTCCCTCGCTATCTCAAGGAAGGGTCTTTCCACTATGGGTATGTGGTGCTGGACCCTCTTAAGAAGCCTTTCCCTAAGCATGGTATATACCCTCCCCTGTCTGCTTCAGGTTCTCAAGGAATTCCCTGAGCCTCCCGTGGAGTCCTACCACCTTACCTATAACCATCACCGCCGGCGGATTCACCTCGGGCGGATTTGTGGAGACAGCCCTGAGGGTGGAAACAACGACCCTCTGTTCGGGTGTTGTGCCCTTTTCAACAAAAGCCACCGGCTCATCGGGGTCCCTACCAAGGCGCATCAGCTCGCTGGCTATCCTCTGTCTGTTCCTCACACCCATCAGAACTACAAGGGTGTCAACATCCTTGAAAGCCCTCCAGTCCACACTCTTCTGCTTACCAACCGCTTCGTGACCCGTAACAACGGCGAAGGAGGATGCCAGACCTCTGAAGGTCACCGGTATCCCTGCGTAGGCTGGCACAGAGTAGGCTGAGCTAACACCGGGAACTATCTCACAGGCTATCCCGTGCTCCATGAGGTAGAGGGCTTCCTCCCCTCCCCTTCCAAAGACGAAGGGATCTCCCCCCTTTAGGCGGACAACGCTGTCGTAGATACCTGCGTAGTAAACGAGGAGCCTGTTTATCTCCTCCTGAGGCAGGGTGTGCTTTCCGTCCTCCTTACCCACGTAAACGAGCCTGCAACCGAGCTTTGTATAGCTGAGTATCTCCTCACAGACGAGCCTGTCGTAAAGAACCACATCAGCCTCCTCAAGAACCCTGACCGCCTTGAGGGTGAGGAGCTCTGGGTCTCCGGGTCCTGCACCTACGAGATAGACCTTGCCCATGGCTAACCTCCCTTGATAAAGACCCCCGAAGGGGTTGGAACAGCTATCTCCTCTAAGACCTTGAGCTCTGGAAGGGATATCCTCTTGAGCCTGTTCTCGTAGTAGGAGGAGATATAGACAGACCTTCCATCGGGCGTGAACCTGAAGTGGAGTATCCTCCTTCCGAGCCTCTCTGTCCTCAAAACCCGTAGGGTCCTTCTATCAATGAGGGTGAAGAAGTCCTCTCTGTCGCCGCTGTAGTTGACACCCAAGTACCTGCCGTCGGGGGAGACCGACACGAAGACGGGGAGCCCGGGCAGCTCAACGGAGGTTATATACCTGAAGCCCTCCAGGTCAACGACGTGGAGCTTTCTATCTCCAACAGCAGGTATGTAGGCTCTGCTCCCGTAAACACCCCAGAGCCCGAAGTGGGGTATCTTGAAGAGGACCTCCCCTCCCTTCCTACCGAAGCTTACCTTTCGGTAGCTCATGTCCTTGAGGTTGAGTATCCCGACGGAACTCTCTTTAAAGAAGCCCACTATGTATCTGTCTCCCGAGAGGAGGGCATCAAAGGGCATGCTCCCTGCCTCGCGCACAACCTTGACCCTTTTGAAATCCAGGCAGTCAACCGCCCAGATCTCGTCCCTGTCCATCAGAGAGAAGAGGAGCAGTCTACCGTGAGCCTTTATACCCACGTTCCTTGAGCCTGTCTCTATAGTTTTGAGGAGCTTCAGGTCTGGGCTGAGGAAGACGACCGTATGGGGAGAGTAGTTAGCCACCGCTATCCTGTCCGAGCAGAAGGTAAAGCCTATGGTGCTCTTACCAACCCTGACCTTTTTAAGAAGGGTGTCAGAGGAGGTGTCTATCTGGGACAGGTAGCCGTCTCTGCTGACCACGTAGGCATAATTTTTATAGAACTTGAGAGTGGCATGGTTCGTATTCCCAAGCCCTGCTATCTCCTTTTTCAGTCTTCCATCAACGATGACAGCTACGCTCCCCCTCTCCCTCTCAACGACGTAGACCTTTTGAGGGAAGGCAAAGGCAAAGAGCAAAAGTAATATCAGAGGTAGCATGCCGGATCCTCCCCTGAGTAGTCTCCAGTGAAGAAGTAAGCCCTTGCCCTTGAGTTGCCGTTGCATATATCAAGGTAGGGACATTCAGAGCACTTCCCCTTGAGCTGGCGAGGTCTTCTTCTGAGCTCGGTTAGAAGTCCGTTGGAGTTCCATATCTCCGAGAAGCTTTTCTCCTTCACGTTCCCGAGGCTGTGATAGAAGAAGGGGTCGGGTTTTACGTTCCCTCTGTGGTCTATGTTCACGAGCCTGACTCCAGCCTGATTCCCTCCCCACATCTTCAGGTTCTCGTAGAGAACATCGGAGAGCTCAGGGTACCTTTGGGTAAACATCCTGTATAGGAGAACGGCATCCGCCTCGTTGTTGCCGGTAACTATGTCAGTGTTTATGCCCTCTTCCTCAAACTCAAAGGCTTTTTCAATAAGGAACTCAACAACTCTCCTGTAGCTCTCTCTTTCAACCTCACCAAGCCTCCTCCCCCTTCCGGCGTAAACGAGGTGGGAGAGGTAGAACTTGGGGACACCTATCTCCTGGACGAGGTCAAGGACAAAGGGCAGGCTCTCGGCGGTTCTGGAGGTCAGGGTGAACCTCAGACCTACTTTTATCCCCTCTTTAAGGCAGAGCCTCAGAGCGTTCAGGGACTCCTCAAAGGCGTGCTTCCTGCCCCTGAAGCTGTCATGAACCTCGGGAGTCCCGTCTATGCTTATACCGACGTAATCAAAGTGCTCCTTTATCTTTTTAACGTTCTCCCTGTTTATCAGAAGTCCGTTCGTTGATAGATAGGTCCTTATACCTTTCTCCCTCAGCAGGAAGGCTACATCGTAGATGTCCTCCCTCAGGAGGGGCTCACCGCCCGAAAGTATGGCGAACCTGACCTTTTCCCCGATGAGGTCCTGCGCAACCCTATCAATCTCCTCCAGGGATAGCTCCTCGCTCCTGTCCTGATTGGCGGAGGAGTAGCAGTGCTTGCAGTAGAGGTTACACCTGTTGGTCAGGTTCCATATCAGTATCACGCCATCAAGGGTCCTTACCCTTTCACCCCTGAGGCTCTTCCTTATATACTCACTCACCCTGAGCATAGCTTTTCCCTCCCTTTTCCCTTAAGCTCTCCATGAAGGCTAAGAGGGTCTCTATCTCCTCATAACTGACCCTTATTTTTGGCATGGCGTTCCTCTTGTAGCCCAGAAGCTTAGCGGTTTGCTCCGGGTTGATTATCTGGGAGACTATCTCCTCCCTATTCCTGTGCTCCGCTATCCAACGGAAGGGCGGTCCGAAGGCTTCCTCCGTTGTGTGGTGGCATCCCCAGCACTTAGCCATGAAGACCTCCCTTCCGAGCAGGGCTGGATAAAAGGCTCTCGTCTTCAGAACGTAGTTGTACTTGCCCGCCGGATGAAGCATCGGGAAGTTCCCGAGAAGCTTTCTCCCAAGGGGGTCGTAAACGAGGAGCTTCCCCTTCCTCCCCACGATGCTCACGTAGGCGAACCTGCCATCGGGGGTGAACTCAACGTGGGTAGCTCTTCCATCCTTTGCAAGCTTCAATCTCTCCACCCGAAGGGTCCTCTTATCAATTAGGACGAAGGAGCCGTCGGAGTTATCAACCCAGAGGTCAGGCACACCGGGGGAGGTGCGGACGAAGAAGCCCTTTCCTCCCGTATCTATCACCCTAACGAGCTTCCAGTCGTACATCCTCCATATGCTCACCTTAGTGGAGTGGACGTGCCTCGTGGCGAAGTAGAAGTTCCCTCCCGAGTACCAGAAGGCGGAGGAGAACAGGTGGGGCATGGCGTCAATCTCTCTCTCATAGACCTTCCTAAGGGTGCTGAGCTCGTGAACAGCTATCGTTTTACTCTTCCGTGAGCTCCCTATGATGTAGCTCTCAAGGGGGTCTATGAAGAAGTCTTCAAGGGGCTGGTCTATCCTCCTGTAGGTGATGTTTCCCTCTTTACCTACGAAGGCGACGGAGCTCCTGTCCCTGAAGCCCAAGATAAAGCCACCCCTTCTGCTGAGCGAATAGACCGCGCTCGGTCTTCCCTCAAGCTCTATCCTGAGCTTTGGCTCCAGCCTCTCGTTGAGGAGGACCAAAGAGGGGGGCAGGACACAGCTCACAGCCACGGTGTTTTCATAAAGGGCTATGTTCCTAAGATAGATGCATGCCCTTACCTTTGCCTCCGGTCTTCCCTTCTCAAGGCTGTAGGAGATGACCCATCCGTCCCTTGAGGGAACGTAGAAGTGATTTTGAGAGAACTTCACACCTCCGTGTACGTTCTTGAAGCTGAAGCTGTCAAGGACCTTTAGTCCCTCAAAGAGGAAGACCTTCCCCGCACCTTTGTCCACCGCAACCACGAGGTCTTCACGCCTTCTTATCCCGAGCTTCCTTTCCTTGCCTTCAAGCTTTTTGTAGCTCTTTCGTATATCCTGAAGGGAGTAGGGGACGGACTCTACAGGACTTCTAAGGTAGGATATAAGGCTCTTTAGCTCTTTGTCTCCGAAGCTCGGGAAGGCTGGCATCGTGGTGGCAGGTATGCCTTTCCTGATTATTTTCTCAAGCTCATCATCACTCCTTTTCTTGAGAAGCTGGGGTATGAGTGGAGGGGCAACCCTCCCTATCCTGTTTTCGTGGTGGCAGGAGGCGCAGTGCTTCATATAGATCTCCCTCCCCTCCTGAGCGCTCGTCAGGGAGAAAAAGAAAAAAAGAAGGGAAAGGGAGGGGGCGAGGGAGCGTGGCGAGATGAGAGAAACCATCCTTCTCACCTCAGTAGATGTCGTTTGTAGTTGTGTAGACGTTGAATATGCCGGTGGGTGTCCTTACCCAGTCTCCCGTTATGACCTTCTTTATCTTCATCGTCCTGTCATCAAAGACAACTATGGCGGTGGGCTTGTCCTTCCTTCCCCAGACGGATACCCAAACCTCCTTGCCGTGCATGTCAAACTCGGGGTGGACTATCCTTCCGTCTATTCCCCTGTAGCCTTTCTTCTTCAGCTCGTCTATAACGTTTATCGTCTTTATGACCTTGAGGCTGTCCTTGTCTATAACGTAGAGCTGTCTCTGGAGCTTGGGGTCAGCGCTGAGGGGTCTGTCAACCCAGATGTGGGGGGATTCGGGGTGGGTCTTTATGAAGAGGGTTCCTCCGCCGGGTCCGGGGAGCTCAACGTTAGCCACGAGCTTCCAGGCGTACCTTGAGTGGTTCACGGGGTCCGTCCCTATGCAGGCTACGTTGTTGGAACCGAGGTGTCCGGTGCACCAGACGGGTCCGTACCTCGGGTGGACGAAGTTTGCTCCCCTTCCGGGGTGGGGCTTGACACCGGTCTCAATCTCAGCAACGAACTTCTTCTCAACGGAGTCAATGACGACAACCTTGTTCCTCATGTTGGCAGCGACGAGGAAGTACCTCTTGGAAAGGTCCCAACCTCCGTCGTGGAGGAACCTCTCCGCATCAATCAGGTGTATCTTCAGGTTCGTGGGGTCCTTGTAGTTGACTATCATCACCTTCCCGGGCTCCTTGTCGCTGACTATCCATTCGGTATCGTGGTGGGAGGCAACTATTGAGGCTACCCTCGCCTCCCTGACGTACTCGTTGGTGTCCCAGGTGTAGTCGCTCGTGTCTACAATCTTCAGGGGCTCAAGGGTCTGTCCGTCAAGGAGAACGAAGCTTGGAGGCCAGTAACAGCCGACTATGGCGAGCTTGTCCATGTAGTCTCCCTTAGGTCCCTTGTACTTACTCGTGTCTATGGAACGGGCATCGTAGCAGACCTTGACCTCAGCCACCTTGTCGGGCTTCTTCAGCCAGAGGTCTATCAGGGTCGCCTTTCCGTCCCTTCCTATGGTCAGGAAGTACCTGCCTGTGCCGGAGGACCTGAAGATGTGAACGGCGAAGCCTGTGTCAACCACGTTCACGAGCTTCTTGGTGTCTCCGTCCACGATAGCCACCTTACCTATGTCCCTGAGGATTATTCCCATGAAGTTCTTCCAGTTGAGCTTGTGCTGGGGCTTTGCAGGTCTTTCCTCAGGGGGAACGTAGACCTTCCACCACTTCTTCATGTCCGCGAGGGACATGAGGGGCGGTTCCGGGGGTTCATGCATGAGGTACTTGGCTATGAGCTTGATCTCCTCCTTGCTCAGTATCCCCTGTCTTCCCCAGTCGGGCATACCACCGGGGGTTCCGTTGGTGATTATCGTCTCTAAGTACTTGAGTCCTCTTTGACGGGTTATGTCGGGTGTCAGGGCGGGACCGGTCGCTCCCTTTCTCAGCATACCGTGGCAGCCTGCACACCTGTCAAAGTAAATCTGGGCTGCCTTCTTCATCTCCTCGGGAGTCAGCTTTGGCACGCTTGCCGCCTTTGAGGCGATGGGCACCGACAGGGACAGGAGAGCTGCTACCAGACCGAGCTTAAAAGACTTCATGACAACACCTCCTACTCCTGATATATGTCATATATGTAAATATGCACTCACGGACGCCTGCTGTCAATCCGTTAAAGACCATTAACTCAGAAATATTGGTATAAAAGGACTTCCTCATGCGGAGGACCTCCTGAGGGAGGTAAGAACATCTTTAAGGAATAGATAGTAGAACATGAAGGAGAGGGGTATCAGTCCCCCAGCTATCATGGCTGCGAAGGACCAGTCAAAGAAGTAGCTTCCCGTGACCGGGTCGTATCTGAAGCACTTGAAAAAGAGCGTCTTTATGGGGTTCGTCAAGGGGGCGTTTGCGCGGGCTCTTCCAAGGAGGCTTGAGAGGGTGTCCTGGTCATAGGAGAGTCCAAGGATGTAGCCTACCACCCTCAAGGAAGGGGAGAGAACTATGAGAACGTTCGGATGGGCGAACATATCCGTGTCCTCATCGTAGGTAAATCTGAAGTCAAGAGCTTTAGAGAGCCTTGCCAGCTTCTCACCCTTGGGGAGGACGACCTCCCATCCTTCCACCTTCTCCCTCTTCAGGTAGTTCCTGAGGTCCGAGGGGCTGTCCCTGAGGTCAAAGTCAACGAGGACCACCCGGTACTCACCGTCTACCTCCCTAAGGGAGTCTTTGAGGCTCTGGACTATCAGAGGGCAGGAGGAGGTGCAGCGGGTGTATATGAAGCTCAGAAGAAGGGGCTTTCCCCCAGAGAGAGCTGAGAGCTTCACCTCCTCACCACTGCTTTTTATAACCCTTACGTCGGGAACGTAGTTGCCTATAACGAGCTCAGCCCTTGGGATGAGGCTTTGGGAGAAGGAAAGAGAGAAAAGGAGGAAGAGGGGAAGAAGGAGGGGAGCCATGGGTTACTTCACCTCCCACATAGCCGAGAGCCAGCCGTAGTTGAGTACGACGAAGATTATGAAGGCGGTTATGAAGAGGAGAACGAGGGTAAAGGTTCCCGGAGCGGCGAAGCCCGTGTGTTCTTCCTTAGCGGGAGGGGGAGGTTCGGCTATCGGTATCTGAAGGTCCTGAGGACCCTTGAGGGAACTCCCGAAGAAGACCGAGACCACGACCTGAATTATCCATATAAGAGCGCCGACAACCGCAAGCAAGCCACCGAGACCGAATAGAGCCCAGAAGAAGTCGGTAACGGGGTTGTAAGTGTAGGTGAAGGGACCTCCGGAGAAGGTTATGTCCCAGTGCCTGCGGGGAACGCCGAAGGCTCCGAGTATGTACATGGAGACGGACAGGATAGCAACTCCGATGCCAAAGAGCCAGGGGACGAACTTGGATACCCCGTAGAAGGCTATCCTCTTCCTGAAGAGGAGCGGGATGAGGTAGTAGGTGACGCTCATGAAGGCGAGGGCTGTTCCACCCACGACGGCTCCCTTGAAGTGCCCCGGTATTGAGAGGGTGTTGTGCACTATTATGTTGGTCTGCTCCATGCCGTTGACAACACCTGTTATGCCACCTATGAAGCCGAAAATTATCATTGAGAGCATCAGACCCGAAAAGCCCGGGTTCCCCCAGGGAGCAGCTTTGAGCCACTCAAAGAGACCCTTGGTAAATCCTCTCCTCCTCTGGGCTACCTCTATAGCGGAGGGAACGGCAAAGGCGTGTATCATTGAAGCGAAGACCGCGAGGTACATAACGTAGCTCGTGTTCCAGACCTTCCATACGGGACTCACAGCGGGGTCAACGAGGAGGTGGTGGGCTGAGGCAACGTTGATAGCCACTATGTAGAGTATGAAAGCAAAGCGGCTGACCTTTTCGTTTATAGAAGTTCCTCCCACCGTAAGGAAGGCGAGCAGGTACCAGACTGAGACGTGGGCTGCAACGTTTATCTGCTGGGAGGGATGTCCAAGCCCCCACCAGACGAGCTTGTAGACCGCTGGGTCTATGTCGGAGATTATCCCCAGAGACCACAGGAAGGTCGGTATGTAGATGATCGCTCCCGAGACTATGGTTATCACCGCTATTATGGCGGCAGCCATGAGACCGTAAACGAAGAGGGGCAGTGATTGACCGGGGTTTTCCCTCCTCCATATCATGAGGTTTGAGAAGAAGACGGTAACTATAACGAGAGCTCCAACAGCAAATAGTATCATTCCCAGGTAAAAGAGCGGGTGCGCCTTCAGGGGAGCGTAGGAGGTCATGAGAACGTCCGCGTTTCCCGTCAGGATGGTGTAGTTGACCAAGAGCCAACCGACTATGGCTAACACCGTTCCCAGCCATCCCGCAGCCGGTGAGGACATCCTCGTGTTCAGGAAGGCGGTTGAGGTGAAGGTAAGAGCGGCAAGCTCAAAGAATATTATCCAGAAGACAAGAGCATCAAGTCCGTGGAGGGTTAGTATCCTGTAGTACCAGTCAACGGGGAGAACGTGGAAAAGCTGCCACCTCGTCAGAACGAGAAGCAGGGCTGCTATAACAGCCAAGAGGAGGGAAACGACAGCCATAACGGCGTTGACCTTGGCTATCTTTTCAGCCCTCAGGTCAACCTTGAAGCCCGTTATGTCACAGGTTCTGAACCACTTCTCTCCACTTTCAACAGCAACAGCCATAGCTCACCTCCCTACTCTTCAACGATTATCTTGCCTATCATCATGTGGTGCCCTATACCGCAGAACTCGTTGCAGACAACGGCGTACTCACCCGCAGAGGTCGGTCTGAAGGTAAGGACGTAATCGTACTTGGGATATACCATGAAGTTCATGTTCACTGGCTGAAGGGAGAAGCCGTGAAGAACGTCCAGCGAGGATATGTGGAACCTGTACTCCTCACCTTTCCTGAGGATAAGGACCGGTTCCCAGCGGAACTGTCTCGCCAGCAGGAAGACATCCCCGGGTGGTGGTTTGACGACGGGAACTCCGTTCTCCTCACCCACCTTGTACTTGTTTATGAAGGCTTCCGTGAGGGCGTAGAACTCTTCCGGGGTGGTCTTGTAGGTTACGAAGGAGGGATTCTGTTTTGCGTAGACGTGCCATATTATCATCCAGAAGAACAGGAAGACGGACACCACAAAGGCGAGACCCATCCATATCTTCTCATCCTTTGCGACCTTCTGATGGAACCATCCTTCTCCCGGCGGAAGAATAGCCATGACACTCACCTCCCTAAGAGCGCCTGCTTTACCTCATCGGGTATAGGCGGGAGCCATGCTATCTCCATCAGCCCCCATATCAGGTAGGAGATCGCGTAGACAGCGACCCCTATAAAGAGGAGCAGAATGAAGTCATCAAAGACCAGCTGAAGGAAGGGCGTTTTCTTCTCCTCACTCATCCCAGCACCTCCGTAAATGTTTATTCACTCACCCTATTACTTAGTTTATGACCTTCTTATCTTTTTTATAAATTTTTCTTTCACCGGGTATAAAAATTTTTTATGATAAGAAAATCAATTTTTCCTATTATGTTAAGAAAAGCCCGTGAGTAGGTAATTACTTATGGAGGCTGAGATGGATTTGGTGAGCGTGAGTCCCACCTACAGGTTCATGCAGAGGATATCCTATGCCCTCAGCGGTATCTACTCCTCAAGGCTAAATCCCATATACTACCTTGGAGCCATAACGGTGTTCCTCCTCATAATTGACGTTCTCTCCGGTATTTACCTCTTCCTCTTCTACAAGGTTGACCCCCAGCAGGCTTACCACTCCGTAGAGGCTATATCCTCCTCTTTCCTCGGGAGTTTGATGAGGGGCGTCCACAGGTACTCCTCCGACGGGCTCATCCTCTTTGCCGTCTTGCATATGCTCCACATGATACTTACCGACAGGTTCAGGCTCTTCAGGTGGGTAGCCTGGGTCTCTGGGGTCGGAACCCTCCTTATATTTATAGTAATAGGTATATCTGGTTACCTGCTCGTATGGGACGAGAGGGCACAGCTCACCGGTCTCCTCATGGCTAAGTTCTTCAGCATAATCCCCATATTCGGGCATGTCCTAATGAGCGCCTTCCTCGGAACCGATCTGAAGAACCTCGGGGGGCTCTTCAGGATACTCCTCTTCGGTCACATAGCGGTGACGATTCTCCTCCTCTTTACCCTCTGGGTTCACGTAATGAGGATTTCAAGACCGAGGCTCTTCCCTCCGAGGTACCTGATGGTCCTGCTGACCGTTTTCACGCTTGCGGTTGCCTTCATATT
The DNA here is from genome assembly GCF_056450045.1 of Hydrogenivirga sp. Taxonomy (NCBI): domain Bacteria; kingdom Pseudomonadati; phylum Aquificota; class Aquificia; order Aquificales; family Aquificaceae; genus Hydrogenivirga; species Hydrogenivirga sp. The sequence continues at coordinate 1,469 of NZ_JBWONM010000097.1, read as the reverse complement.
TCCTGCAAGGAGCGACCCTCCCGCAAACTTAGGCAAGATACCCTTCGCCATGAGCCTAGACTGGTTTTACCTCACAGGCTTTCCCCTCTTCAAGGTCCTTCCCCTCTCCCTGAACTGGGTAGCCTTCTTGGGCTTCTTCGGGCTTCTGACGGTCTTTCCCTGGCTGATAAAGGGGAGGAGAAACCCGCCTGCGCGGGTCATAGAGGAGAAGTGTGAGGGGTGCAGGCAGTGCTTTGAGGACTGTCCCTACGAAGCCATATACATGAAGCGCCTCTCCCCCGATGAAGAGAAAGCCTTCGTTATAGAGGACAAGTGTGCAGGCTGCGGTATATGCGTTGCCTCCTGCAACTACAGCGCAAGCACCATTGACACGGTTCCCTACGGGGAGATAGTGTCCGCGGTTAGCTACTCAAGACCGAGGCTTCTCGTCTTCAGGTGTCCCTTCAGTGCGGAGGTTGAGAGCTCAGAGGAGGTTATGGTCTGGACCCTTCCCTGCGCTGGTGCGGTTAATGCTGTATGGATGAGGGAGCTTCTGAAACACGCCGAAGGCGTCCTTCTGATTACCTGCGACGGACCCGATTGTTACTTCAGAGAGGGTGTTCTCTGGACGGAGGAGAGGTTCAGGGGCGAGAGGAGACCGAGGCTGCTGAAGGTAATAGACAGGGGGAGGGTCAGGATTCTGGAAAAGCCAAGTGTTGAGGATGCGAGCAGGGAGGTGGAGGACTTCCTTAAGGCTCTCAGGAGCAGGAGCCTTTCCAAGGAGCCGGTGATACTGGCTAAGGATAGGGTGAACCACCTCTTAGCTCCCGTTATCCTCTTTATCCCCTTCCTGAGCTTCTATCCCCTGACCACCCACAGGATTGAGTTCTATCCTACGGACAAGTCCGTAGCGGTGCTGACCTTCAAGTACAGGTCCTCTCCCGTAAGGAAGGTAAAGGGAACCTACAGCAAGCTAAAGCACATGCAGGCTATACAGAACATCGCCCTTGAGAGGTCCCCAATAGAGCTTACCTTCCTCGTTGACGGAAAGTTCCTACTGAAGAAGAGGTACAACCCGAGGGGAATGCGAAAGGACTCCTCCATATACGTTTACGAGGAGTTCATACTTGAGCCCGGTGTTCACAGCCTTGAGCTAAGGCTCGTTGAGACAGCCCACCCTGAGATGGTAAGGAACTTCATGCAGAGGGAGCTCAAGCCTTCAGACAGCCTCGCCCTCTCTTACTCAGAAGAGAGAGGATTCTTTGCACTCGGAGCGGAGTGATACATCCCTTTGTGCTATTATGTCAGTGTTAAGGGGGGGACAGATGCTCGGCTTTATCCTTCCCCTGATACTTGCGGGGGGAGTAGCTTTCGGAGGTTCTGATATGAAGTTAGAGAGCAAAGCTTTCAGGGAGGGAGAGAGCATTCCCAAGAAGTACACCTGCGACGGGATAGACGTCTCTCCCCCTCTCAGCTGGTCGGGGGCTCCC
>NZ_JBWONM010000096.1:0-7530 GCF_056450045.1 Hydrogenivirga sp. | reverse complement strand
CTGAGACTATGTTCACGTGCCCTACCTTCCTCCTGGGCTTTGGCTCTTTTCCATACCAGTAAAGGCGGGAACCCTTTACCGATAGGAGCTCAGGCAGGTTTATCTCTTCAAGGGGGAGACCGAGTATGTTCACCATACCGGTGGGGAGCTTGAGCTGGGTTGAGCCCAAGGGGAGCCCAAGGATAGCCCTGAGGAGATTCTCAAACTGGGATGTGAAGGTCCCGTCAAGGGTATAGTGGGCGGTGTTGTGAGGTCTTGGGGCGAACTCGTTTATAAGCACATCTCCCTCCTTTGTTATGAAGAACTCAACCGCCAAGAGACCGACTATCTTCAGGTCCTCCAGCAGGCTGACGATTATGTCCACCAGCTCCCTTTCCCAGGGAACCTTCCCAGCGGTGTAGTTGTAAAGAAGTATCCCCTCCTCGTGAACGTTCCTCGTTATCGGAAAGACGAAGGTTCTACCCTCCTTATCCCTGACACCGACAGCCGAGGCTTCAAGCTCAAAATCAACGAACTCCTCAACCACAAAGCTTTCCTCTTCGGAATGGCTTTTGAACACCTGTTCAAGCTCTTCCACCTTTCTTATCCTGTACTGCCCCTTGCCGTCGTAACCCAGGCGGGTGCTCTTGACCACCACCGGAAGACCGAGCTCGGATACAGCCCTTTTCAGCTCTCCCATACCGACCCTTCTGAAGCGTGGCACTGGGTAGCCGTGTCTGTATAAAAAGGCCTTCTCTTCACCCCTGTCCTTCTTGAGCCTTAGGGCGAGAGGGTTAGGGAGGAGTTTTCCCTCAACGCACTCAAGCACCTCATCCTCTATATGCTCAAACTCGTAGGTTATCACATCGCTACCTCTGTAAAACTCTTCCACCTTCTCTGGGGGGAACCAGGCGTCCGCTATCCTGCTGGCGGGTGCGTCCGGGTTTGGGTCAAGGACGAGGAAGTTTATCCCCAGCTTCCTACCTTCCAGTATGGTCATCCAGCCGAGCTGTCCTCCTCCGAGTATGCCCACGTTCATCTCAGTCCTCTATCTTCATGTTAAGGACCTTTTCCTTCAGCCTATCCCTGTATTCCTCCAGCTTCTTCTCTATCTCAGGATACTTTATGGACAGGATTCTCAGGGCTAAGAGGCCTGCGTTTGTGGAATTTCCTATGGCAACTGTCGCCACGGGAACGCCCGCCGGCATCTGGACTATTGAGTAAAGGGAATCCACACCCGAGAGGTGCCTTGTTGGAACGGGAACTCCTATCACAGGAAGGGTTGTAAGCGAGGCAACCATCCCGGGAAGGTGCGCCGCTCCACCTGCGCCCGCTATTATCACCTCTATTCCCCTCTCCTTCGCACCCTTTGCATACTCGTACATCATCTCGGGTGTCCTGTGGGCTGAGACCACCTTCCTCTCGTGAGGAACTCCAAACTCCCTGAGTATGTCTGAGGCTCCCTTCATGTGTTCCCAGTCGGAGATGCTGCCCATTATTATGCCTACCAGGGGTCTCTCCATAGGAAAATTATATTCATCGTGAGGTTTGAAGAGTTTAAAAAGGAACTCAAAGAGGTTGAGAAGCTCGCTGAGGGCTGGAGGGGGGTAGTTTACAGAGCGCTCTGGAAGGGTGAGAGGGTCAGTGTAAAGGTGGCGAAGGACGAGAAGGTGGTAAAGGCTATCCAGAAGGAGGCGGATATCCTTGAGAGGCTCAAGGGTATGGAGGAGTTTCCCCAAGTACTTCTCAAGGGGGAGGACTTCTTCCTTTACAGGTTCATAGAGGGGGTTCCCTTCCGCAAGGCTGATCTGAGTCCCGAGGAGAAGAAGAGGGTTTACCGCAAGCTTCTGGAGCTTGCCTACAGGCTTGATAGCATGGGGATCGTGAGGGATGAGTTCAGCAGGATTGACAAGAACGTCCTCATAGGGAAAGGAGGGAAGGTATATCTCCTTGACTTTGAGAGGGGAAAGCTGAGCTCAAGACCCTCCAATTTAACCCAGTTCCTCCAGCTCCTTGTGAGGGAGGGCTTGCTGAAGAGAGAAGAGGCGGTGGAGCTGGGAAAGAGATACGCTACGGACAGGGAGTCTGTATATAGGGAGGTCCTCGCTAAGTTAGAATAAAAGGGTGGAGCTGCTCAGGGGTGTAGGGCTTTCAGATTTCACGAGCATAAAGGTGGGAGGGAAGGCGGATTACTTCGCCCAGCCCCGTAGCTTTGCAGAGCTCAGGGACCTTATAGCCTTTGCTCAGGATAAAGACCTTCCCCTATACATCCTTGGAGGAGGCTCAAACACCGTGTTCGGTAACTTTAAAGGATTGGTGCTCAGCACCGCTCACCTGAGGGGTCTGGAAGTTAAAGAGGGGGATGAAGCCTTTGTGGTAGAAGCTCGGGCGGGAACGCCTCTCAAGGAGCTCGTAACCCTTTCGGTCAAGGAGAATCTGGAAGGTATGTACAGGCTCCTCGGCTTTCCTGCAAGTGTGGGTGGAGCGGTCTCCATGAACGCCGGAGCCTTCGGGGTTGAGATATCCTCCTTCTTGAAGGAGGTAAGCTTTGTGGACTGGGAGGGGAGGTTCCACAGGGTGGGGGCTGAGGAGCTGGTCTTTTCCTACAGGAGCTCCCCCTTTCCCTCCGCGGGGATAGTCCTTTCCTGCCTCTTTGAGCTCAGGAGGAGCAAGGAACCTGTGGTCGGAGACTACCAGAAGATAAGACAGATGAGAAAGAGGAGCCAGCCGATAAACATGCCCACAAGCGGCTCAACCTTCAAGAACCCCTACCCCCACCACGCCGGTGAGCTGCTTGAGAAGGTCGGGCTCAGGGGCTACAGGGTCGGGGAGGTCTCCTTCTCCGAAAAGCACGCCAACTTCCTCGTGAACCACGGAGGGGGGAGCTTCGGTAATGTGGTCAGGCTTATTGAGGAGGCTAAGAGGCGGGTGAGGGAGGAGTTTGGTATCCTTCTTGAAGAGGAGGTCAGGCTGGTTGAGGATAGTGGTTCTGATGGGTGGAAGGTCCTCTGAGAGGGAGGTATCCCTTAAGACAGGAAGGGCTGTGGCGGACGCCTTGAGGAAGCTTGGGCACGAAGTTGTGGAGCTTGACCTCACCCCCGACTTAGCCTGTAGGCTCCTTGAGATAAAACCCGACAAGGTCTTCATAGCTCTCCACGGGTCTTATGGTGAGGACGGTAGGGTTCAGGGTCTCCTTGATATCCTCGGCATACCCTACACTGGTTCGGGCGTTCTTGGGAGCGCCATCGCCATGGACAAGGACATAACGAAGAGGCTTCTCAGAAGTGAAGGCATCCCTACACCTGACTGGGTATGCGTTAGGAAGGAAAAGGAAATCCCCGAGTGGAGTAGATTTCCAGCGGTTGTCAAGCCTGCAGACCAGGGCTCAAGCGTGGGGCTCAGCGTGGTCAAGAACCGAGAGGAGCTTGAGGAATCGGTTAAAGAACTCTTCAGAACTACCGATAAGGTGCTTGTAGAGTCTTTTGTTGAGGGAAGAGATATGACCGTGGGCGTGCTCAAAGGGAGGTCTCTGCCGGTTATTGAGGTTCTTCCCAAGAAGGGCATATACGACTATGAGAGCAAGTACACGAAGGGAGCTACGGAGTACCGCTTCCTTGAGGACGAGGAGCTGTCTAAAGAGCTCCAAGAAATAGCCTTGAGGGTCCACACCCTTCTTGAGCTCGGGGACATGTCAAGGGTTGACTTCAGGGTTGATGGTGAGGGAAGGGCTTACGTCCTTGAGGTCAATACAATACCGGGGATGACCGAACTCAGCCTCTTCCCCATGGCGTGCAGAAAAGCGGGCATGAGCTTTACCGATATGTTGTCTATAATTATCGGATAGCTCGGGAGGGATATGTGAAGAGAAGAGGAAAAAGGGACAGAGCCCGCAGGCTCTTCTCCTACCTGCTTTTTGCTTCCTGGATAGGTTTCATGGCTCTGGCAGGCTTCTTTGCCCCCTCCTTCATAGCTCAGCTCCCTCCCTTCAAGCTAAAGGAGATTGTTGTAAAGGGAAACAGAAGCATTGACTTTGAGAGCATAAAGTCGGTCCTTGAGGAACTCAGCAACGACCCAACCCACCTCAATGAGGAGGAGCTCCTTCTGTCTCTCAACACACGGTTCAAGAACAGGGTCAAGAGGGTTTACATGAGCAAGAGCTTAGGGCTTAACGGAACCACCCTCAACCTCACTATAGTTGAGAGGGAGCCTGTGGCAAAGCTGAAGGTGGGCGGGTCCACCATGCTGATTGACCCCGAAGGAGAGCTCTTTTCACCGGCGAAGGGTGAGGACCTCAACCTTGTTGAGGTGAGGACCTACGACATAGAGGTACTCAAGGGAAACTTTGCAAAGCTCTACAAGAACGTGCTCAGCCTGGGGCTTCCCGTGAAGGCTGTGAAGGTCAAAAGGGACAGGGTGGTCCTCATACTTGACTCAAAGGAGGTAATACTACCACCTCTTGAACTCCTGCCAAGGAATATCTCTGGAAGATTGAGGATGGTTTATAATCTTTCGGAGGAAAAGGTTGATTTAAGATATGGCAGGTTTATCTTAGTAAGAAATTGAGGTGGGATGAGAACGATTGCTTCTATAGACATTGGAACAGATAAAATCGTTGCGCTCATCGGGGAGGTTGACTCCTACGGGGATATCCATGTTATAGGCGTTGGAGAGTCAAAATCCAGAGGAATAGACAGGGGTTCAATCACAAAGCTTGAGGTCGCTTCCAGGGCAATAGCCACCGCCGTTAGAGAGGCGGAGGAGATGTCCGGTCAGAAGGTGAGCCACGTGATAATAAACGTATCCGGTCCCACTGTCAAGAGCCAGAACGAGAAGGACACCATAAACATATCGCCGAGCCCCGTAGAGGTTGAGGCTGAGCACATAAGGAGGCTCGTGGAGAGGAGCCTCGCCCGTGGGAAGGAGGATGGCTACGACATAGTCCACGCAATTCCCAGGAAGTACATGCTTGACGACCAGGAGGGGATAGAGGACCCCGTCGGTCTCGTTGGTTCTAAGCTAACAGCTCAGGTTCACCTCGTGAAGGTGGGAACTACAGTCAGCAGGAACGTTGAGAAGGCTGTCATGTCTGCAGGCTTTCAGCCTTCCATGAGGGTTGTGAACGCCATAGCCTCAGCAAAAGCGGTTCTGGAGGAAGAGGAGAAGGATGACGGCGTTCTCCTGATAGACATGGGTGCGAGCCTTACGGACTTTGTCCTTTACCTTGAAGGACACCCTGTAATTACGGGGTGTATCCCCCTTGCCGGCAACAGCATTACCAAGGATATAAGTCACCTTATGAAGGTTGACCAGGACAGCGCAGAGCGGATAAAGGTTGAGGAGGGTGTGGCTCTCGTCAACTTGGTTAAGGAAGGGGAGACCTTGAGGGTAAAGCCGAGAGGTGAGGAGAGGGACATATCTATTGAGAAGGCGAAGCTTGCGGAGATAATACAGGTCAGGCTTGAGGAGATAGTGGAGAAGATAATTGAGAAAATTGAGGAGTCGGGATACAGGCTTGACAGCGCCAACGCCGGGATAGTTGTGACGGGTGGGAGCGCTAACCTTAAAGGGATAAAGGACTTCCTTGAGAAGTTCACGGATATGCCAGCCCGGGTCGGAAAGCCCAAGGGTCTGATAGGACTTAAGGAGAAGATAGAGGATGCAAAGTACGCCACCGCGGTCGGGCTCCTGAAGTTTGGGGTCTCTCAAGAGGGCGTCTCTGCCGACACGGGCATGCAGCTGACGGAACGTAACCCAAACGGAAGGGGCTTGATAGCGTCTTATGTTGAGAAATTTAAGAAGTGGCTTGAAGAAATACTGTAAGGAGGGAAGGCTATGGAAGTGAAGGGTAGTCTCAACCCAACGAGGATAAAGGTGGTAGGCGTTGGAGGTGGGGGATGCAACGCTGTCAACAGGATGTACGCCGACGGCGTGGAGGACGTTGAGATCTACGCCATAAACACGGACGTCCAGCACCTGAGCTCTCTCTCGGTTCCCCATAAGATACAGATAGGTGAGAAGGTTACCCGTGGACTCGGTGCGGGAGCAAAGCCAGAGGTCGGGGAACAGGCAGCCCTTGAGGACGTTGAGAAGATAAAGGACATACTCAGAGAAACCGACATGCTCTTCATAGCCGTGGGTCTGGGAGGAGGAACGGGAACTGGAGCCGCCCCCGTTATAGCCCAGACCGCAAAGGAGATGGGCATCCTTACCGTGGCAGTTTCTACCCTTCCCTTTGACTTTGAGGGACCAAGGAGAATGAAGGCAGCCCTTGAGGGTCTGGAGAGGCTCAAAGACAACGTAGATACCTACATAGTCATACACAACCAGAGGCTGAAGGATATGGCGAACAAGATAATAACCGTGAAGGAAGCCTTCAAAGAGGTTGACAGCGTTCTCTCAAGGGCTGTCAGGGGTATAACGAACATAATATCCACCTCAGCCATGATAAATGTGGACTTTGCGGACGTGAAGACGGTTATGGAGAGCGGTGGGCTCGCCCTCATAGGAATGGGAGAGGGTAAGGGAGAAGGTAAGATAGAGGCTGCCGTTGAGCAGGCTATAACGAGCCCCCTCCTTGAGGGCAACACTATAGAGGGGGCAAGAAGGCTTCTGCTGACCCTTTGGGTTAGCGAAGATGTTCCCTTCAACGAAGTTGAGCAGGCTATAAACGGCGTGATGGAGAAGACCCACAATGAGCCCCTGATAATATTCGGAGCGGTGATTGAGGAGGGAGTTGAGAACTTCCTTAGGGTAGCTATAGTTGCTACAGACTTTGAGAAGGCGGAGTCAGAAGGGAACGAAGAGGAAAACGTTCTCAGGGTTATAAAGAGAAAAACACCAGGAGTGAAGAAGGCTGTGCCCGATGAGGGTATAAGCCCCGTTGAACCGGAAGAGGAGATACCGGCGATACTCCGCAGGAAGAGAAGGATATAAGAGCACATGTTCTACGAGACCATTGATGACATAACCGCCGATGCGGGCATAAGGGTAAGGGCGAACTCCTTGAAGGAGCTGTTTTGCAGGGCACTGCTCGCAACCTTTAACGAGATAACGGACATAGAAAAGGTAAGCCCGGAAGAGAGCCATGAGATATCCGCCGAGGGCATTATGCCCTTCCTCCTTGCGGACATAATAAACACCGCTCTCCTTCTTCATGAGACCAGAAGGTTCGTTGCCTCCGAGTGCGAGGTCCTTGAGCTCAGCGAAGACAGGGTGAGGGTTCGCCTGAGAGGGGAGAGGTTTGACCCCAAGAGCCACCCTTCAAAGCTCGTGATAAAGGCGGCAACCTATCACCGGTTGAAGATAGAGAAGGAGGGGGATGGATACGTTGCCGAGGTTATATTTGATATATAATAGCCAGCATGAACCATTTAGAGATAATGGATGTCCTCCCCCACAGGTACCCTCTGCTCCTCGTTGACCGCATCCTTGAGTACGAAGAAGGGAAGAGGATAGTCGGTCTTAAGAACGTCAGTGTAAACGAGCCTTTCTTCCAGGGGCACTTTCCGGGCTTTCCTCTCTTTCCGGGGGTGTACGTCCTTGAGGCTATGG
>NZ_JBWONM010000095.1:0-2581 GCF_056450045.1 Hydrogenivirga sp. | reverse complement strand
CTATCTCGGAGAGGAGATACCTGCCCAGACCCCTGTTCCTGTAGTCCGGGTCTATGGCAAAGGTCATCAGGAAGGCTTCCTCCTTTATAAGCCAGAGGATGCTGTACCCTACCACCCTGCCCTCCAGTTCAAGGACAAACCTGAGGGAGTAAGGGAGCCTGAACTCCCTCTTAAGGGATTCCCTGCTCCAGGCATCGGTAGTAAAGGACCTCCTGTTTATCTCGTAAACTACGGGGAGGTCCTCCTCCTTCATCTCTCTGACGTGAAGTTCCATCGCTCAAAAATTATAATTAGGGTAAGGTGGTTTGGATTGTTCTCCTCCTCTTTGTGAGCTTAGGTTTTGCCTATCCGAAGGTCTTCATAGCCAAGTGGGACGGTGCGATAACGCCCACTACAGCGGACTACATAGACAGAGCACTAACGAAGGCTGAGAGTGAAGGGGGAAAGGTCTTCGTGCTTGAACTAAACACCCCCGGAGGGCTCGCCGAATCCATGAGGAGGATAGTCCAGAGGTTCCAGAGAAGCCCTCTGCCCGTTGTGGTTTACGTCTATCCACCGGGCGGGAGGGCAGCTTCGGCGGGGGCGATAATAACCATAGCCGCAGACATAGCAGCGATGGCTCCGGGCACCAACATAGGTGCAGCCCATCCAGTCCAGATAGGGACTCCGGGTCAGGGAAAGGAGAAGAAGGATGAGAAGGATGTCATGAAGGAAAAGATACTCCAGGATATGCTCGCCTTCGTCAGGAGCATAGCCAAGGAGAAGGGGAGGAACGTAAAGGTTGTGGAGAAGATGGTCTCGGAGAGCCTGTCCCTTTCGGCAGAGGAGGCTCTGAGGGAGGGTGTGATAGACCTGATAGCTGTCAGCAGAGCTGAGCTCCTTGAAAGGATTGATGGAAGAAAGGTGAGGAAGTTCGGAAGGAGCATTGAGGTTAGGACCAAGGGGTTTGAGGTGGTTGTCGTAGAGGAGAGCTTCAAGGAGCAGTTTCTGAAGGTGATAACTAACCCGACAGTCGCCTACCTCCTACTGATGCTCGGCTTTTACGGGATATTCTTTGAGCTCTACAATCCGGGAGCGGTAGTGCCGGGCGTTGTGGGTGCCATATGCCTCCTCCTCGGTCTCTACGGGCTTTCCCTGATATCAATGAACTGGCTTGCCCTCCTTCTCATACTCCTTGGGATACTCCTCTTTGTGCTGGAGCTGATAACGCCTACCTTCGGTGCCCTGGCAGTTGGGGGAATAATATCCTTGGCTCTGGGCTCCCTCTTCCTGATAGGTCCCGACTCACCCTACGGAGAGATACCCAAGTCAGTTATAGCGACGGTGGTCCTTGCAAGTGCTCTTTTCTTTTTGGTAGCCGGAAGGCTCGGTCTGAAAGCTCAGAAGAGGAAGAAGCTCACAGGGGCGGAGGGGATGATAGGAGAGGAGGGGGAGGCTATAACCAACTTCAAGAAGGGAAGGGGGAAGGTTCTCGTCCATGGAGAGATATGGGATGCGGTGAGCTCTGATGAGATAAGGAAGGGGGATACGGTAAGGGTGGTAGGCTTGAAAGGTTTGAGGCTCATCGTTGAGAAGACCTCTTCCGAGCCTCCTGAACAAAGACAAGAACCTTAGCGACAGCCTCGTACAGAACGGGAGGTTTACAACAGTTAAGCATGCATAGACAAAACCGCTCATTTGTTATATATTTACTATTGATGTTGCTAACAGCACAAAAGATAAAAGAGCTTTACGGTATCCATAGAAACACTCTTTTAAACTGGGAAAAGAAAGGGTTGCTTAAACCCGTTAAAACTCCTGGAGGTAAGAGAAGATACAAAAAAGAAGACATAGAGAAACTCCTCGGAATGCTTGAGGAAAAACCCAAACCAAAGGTGGTTCTCTATGCTCGTGTATCTACAAAAAAGCAGGAGGAATATCTCAGAAATCAAATAGCAAGGCTGGGGGAGTTTGCGAAGTCTAAAGGATGGAGCTACGAAGTTATCTCTGAAATAGCAAGCGGAGTAAACGAAAACAGAAGGGGACTGAGAAAGCTTTTGAACAAAGTCAAGAGAGGGGAAGTTGAAAAGGTGATAATTGAGTATCCTGACAGACTTGCAAGGTTTGGTTATGAGTATCTCAAGTTTTTCTTTGAAAGCTTTGGTGTGGAGCTTATAGTCCTGAACGGAGGAGAGAACGAAGAAGATAGAACTAAGGAACTTGCGGAGGATTTAATAGCAATAGTTACTTCCTTTGCAGCAAGGGTTTATGGTTTTCGTGGAGGGAAGAAACGTGATAACCCTAAGGTGCAGGCTTGTGTTTGAAGGCAGAGAGGACAAAGAGAAGGTCCTTTACCTGATGAAGAGGTTTTCCTCAGCAAAGAGGTATGCCTACAAAAGGCTTCTTGAAGGGAAGGATAAGAATGAGATAAAGAAAGAGCTTCAGAAGGTTTTCGGGATAAACTCAAGGTATGCGGACGATGCAATCAGCAAAGCTAAAGGTGTTCTCTCTTCCTGCAAGGAGAGGGGACAGAACCCTAAAAAGGTAGTGTTCGGAGGAAGGAAACTCTTTCAGAAGCTCAAAAGTCATCACATAAGCCCGA
>NZ_JBWONM010000094.1:0-11449 GCF_056450045.1 Hydrogenivirga sp. | reverse complement strand
TCCTCTTCTTCCTATCACTTCTGATAACCCTTACTCTGTCCTTTGCCCTGACCGTATCAAAGATAGAGATAAGAGGCAACAGGTACGTTCCCGATGAGCTTATAAAGGAGCTCCTCGTCACAAAGGAGGGGGCGGAGTTCTCAATAGACAAGGTCAGGGAGGACATAAGGAGGCTCTTCAGGACCGGGTTCTTCAGGAAGATAGAGGTTCACGAGTTCAAAGAGGGAGATAAAGTAAGGCTCCTTTACGTTGTTGAGGACCTTCCCGTGATCTACAAGATTGAGTTTGAGGGAAATGAGGAGCTGGACGATGAGGACCTCGCTGATAAGCTCGGTGTTGAAACGGAGGTGGGCAAGTTAGACGTAAACGAGCTCATACAGGGATATACCTCAAGCCCGGCTATTGAAGAGAGGCTTGAGATACACAGGAAGATAAAGCTCGGAAGGGTTCTGTCGGAAAAGGATATAAAGTTCCTGATTGATAGGATAAAGGAGATATACAGGGAGGAGGGATACCCCGATGTAGAGGTAAGCTACGAGATAGTTCCCAAGAAGGGTGCTTCCAAGCTCGTCTTTCACATAAAGGAGAAGGAGAAGGAGTACGTAGTTGATATAGTCTTCAAGGGGAACAAAACCTTCTCCGACGGAGACCTTAAGGACCTCATGCAGACCCAGGACAGAAACATATTCATCTTCAGGCTCAAGCCCCCCTTCAGTGAGGAGGTTCTAAAGGAGGATATAGAGAGGATAAGGGAGTTCTACAAGTCGGAGGGGTTCTTGGAGGTTGAGGTTGATTACAAGGTTGAGAAGAAGGATGGCAGGCGCGACATATACATATTCATAGAGGAGGGACCCCGTTACAGGCTAAAGGAGCTCAGGATAAAGGGAAACACCCTTTACGCCTACAGGGAGCTTGTTGGAAATGTGCTTGAGAAGAACAGGAGGAAGGGAGGCTTTTATCGGGTAAGGGTCGTTGACGATATAAAGAGGAACATAAGGGACAGGTATGCGGAGATAGGCTTTGCAAACGTCCTGATAGAGGAAGACAGGAAGATAGATGCCAAGAAGAAGGAGGTCAGCGTAACGCTCAAGCTTCACGAAGGCAAACCCGTGTATGTGAGGAAGGTAAAGATAAAGGGGAACTACGAGACGAGGGACTACGTGATAAGGAGGGAGCTGAGGGTTCAGGAGCAGGAGCTCGCCATAAAGGGAGGGATAAAGCGCTCAAGGAGCAGGATACTTAACCTCGGCTACTACGAGGACGTCCAGATACAGCCCTTCCCCGCCGGGGAGGACAAGTGGGACCTTTTGGTGAAGATAAGGGAGAGGTTCACGGGGCAGTTCTCGGTGGGTCTCTCTTACAACGAGGTGACAAAGCTGGCAGGCTTTATCTCCCTCAGGAAGGGGAACTTCCTCGGGACGGGAGATATACTCGGGCTCTCGGTGAGCTACGGTTCCCAGTACAGGGACAACTCTATCTCTTACACCGACAAGTGGTTCCTTGGAAAACCCGTTGACCTCACCTGGTCGCTCTTTGACAGGAGGATAGAGTACACAACCTACACCGTGGAGAGACAAGGGATAAGCGCTACCTTCTCAAAGGAGTTCTGGGAGTACTGGAGGTGGGCTCTGGGCTTGAGCTTCCAGAGGATAAAGTACTCGGATATTGACCCCACCGCCTCAACCTTTGTGAAGGAGCAGGAGGGGAGGAGAGAGTCAAGGAAGTTCATATTTTCCCTGTCAAGGGATACGAGGGATTACTTCCTCTTCCCAACCGAAGGTTCATATGCGAGCTTGAGCTATACGGTGGCGGTTCCAGTCTTAGGCGGGACGGAGAAGTTCCACAGGGTTGAGCTCACGGGTTCAAAGTTTTTCAAAGACACCTACTTTGACACGGGCTTCGTCCTGTCCACTAAGGGAACGGTTGGCTTCGTTCGGCCTTACGGTGGTAAGGAGGTTCCCCTTGACGAGAGGTTCTTCGTGGGGGGTGACTTCACTATAAGGGGTTACGACTACGGTATGGCGGGCGTCGTTGACCAGAACTACGACCCGATAGGCTCAACCAAGGAGCTGATACTGAACTTTGAACTCAACTACAAGCTCCACGAGATGGTCTATGTCGGAGCCTTCTACGATACAGGTCTCGGAGCTGACAGCTGGAAGGACTTTGACCCAAAGAACTGGAGGGGAGGCTACGGCATAGGGGTAAGGTTCATAACCCCTATGGCTCCCATAAGGCTTGACTGGGCTTTCAAGACAAAGAAGGTCCCCGGTGATACCTCTAACTCAAGGGTTCACTTCGTTATAGGTGGCTTCTTCTGAGTATATTAATCTCATGAGCGTTCCCATAGCCCTCACAATAGCAGGCTCAGACCCGAGCGGTGGAGCTGGCATTCAGGCTGACATAAAGACCTTCACAGCCCTCGGCGTTTACGGAATGAGCGTAATAACTTCCCTCACGGTTCAGAACACCGAAGGTGTCCTCTACAGGAAGGACCTGCCTGCGCAGGTTGTTTACGACCAGATAAGGGCTGTCCTTGAGGATATAGGGGTTGATGCTGTCAAGACGGGTATGCTCGCCGACGCTGATACAGTCGGGGCTGTTGCAAGAGCTCTCAGGGAGTTCAGTGTCCAGAGATTGGTGATAGATACGGTTCTGAGCTCAAAGGGTGGAAAGGAGCTCCTGAGCAGGGAAGGGTTGAGAGTGCTCGTTAGGGAGCTCTTCCCCCTCGCTCTTCTGATAACCCCCAACGTTCCGGAGGCTGAGGTCCTCTGTGGGGAGAGGATAAGGAAGCTGAGGGAGGTGGAGCTGTGCGCGAAGAAGCTTCTCTCCATGGGTCCGAGGGCTGTCCTCATAAAGGGAGGACACTTAGAAGGGAGCAAGTCTATAGATGTTCTGTACACTGGAGGGGAGGAGCTTCACTACTTCGTTGGTGACAGGGTCAGGACGAAGAATACCCACGGGACAGGCTGTACCCTTTCCGCAGCCATAACCGCCTACCTCGCAAGGGGACTTGACCTACACGAATCCATCAGCAAAGCTAAGGAGTATGTTCAGGGAGCTATAGAGAACTCCCTCAGTATCGGGAAGGGTAGCGGTCCCCTAAACCATATGTGGTGTTTGAAGGGATGCGACAGCGAGCCATAGCCTACACGGGGCTTCTCCTCCTCTTAGTCCTCGCCAAGTTCCTCCCCAAAGCTGAGTTTCTCGTTCCCATTTATATGCTCTTTCCCCTTCTCTTTCTATCCGACAGGGAGCTTGGGTTCAAAGATTACGGGAAGGGTGTCCTCTACGGCTCTCCCCTCCTGCCCCTTTTGCTCTTACTTCCGCCCGACCTCTCCTGCCTGGCCTGGGTTCTGAACCAGCTCGGCATCGCCACCGCTGAGGAGGTCTTCTTCAGAGCTTACCTGATGGGGTCCTTTGGCAACCTTACGGTCTCCTTTCTCTTCTCCTTAGCTCACCTGGTAAGCTTCCCTACCCTGAACTCCCTCCTCGTCTTCTTTCCCTCCTTAGCCTTCGGCTACGTTTATGTTAGGAGTGGCTCAATCTTAGCTCCCATCCTCCTTCACTTCAGCTCCAATCTCCTCTACCACTCATTCATAGAGAAGTTTCCTCAGCTTAACCACCTCCTCCAGCGGCAGCTGACCGGGGGCTAAGCTCTCACCGAGGGAGGCGTAGGTGATAACTGAGCCGAAGATAAAGCCCGCTATGCGGGAAACCCTGCCCCTGTCCCCCATCGCTATCAGGATCTTTTCGTACTTCTCTTGGTTGCCCACGCACAGGAGCCTTGCCACATCCTCGTAGGAGTTAGCCTTCACCGCCACCTTGGGAATTCCCCCGTAGCGGTGCCCCTCCCTGATTATCTCCCTTATCACCCAGTTGGGAGGTGTCATCTCAAAGTTGTGGAAGGAGAGTATCATCTTCCCTCCGCCTCTCTCAACAGCGTTCCTCACGAAGATAATTAGCTCCCTCTCAGAGAGCTCAACATCGGTGTAGTCGGAGAGGGGGGCGACCTTCTCAAATATCTCCCTCCTGTTGGAGACCTCCCTTCCTCCCTCGGAGGGAATCCTGACCGTGAGAATGGTGCCAAGCCCCACATCCTTAGCCTGCTCTAAAAGCTCGGTCACGTACTGAACTTCCGTCCTGCTGAACTGGTCTACCCTGAGCTCTACAAGGTCCGCCCCCTTATCCCTTGCCTCCTTCACCCTGTCGCTGAAGTCCCTGTCAGTCAGGGGAACCGCTATGAGCATGGGAGATATTATACCTTTTGGAGAGAAGGTAGATAGCCATCCCCAAGAGTGGGAGTAGGGACATCATCCCCGCGGATAGCCTGAAGTTGTCTCCAGTTAAGAGCAAAAGGAGGCTCCAGAGCATGAGCCCGGTGGTTGAAGCCACCCTTTCGGTCAGCGACAGGAAGGAGAGCCTCAGGGAAGCCTCCCCTTCGGGAAAGCGGTTTAGGATGAGAACCCTTGACAGGGTCCAGAGGTGGGACAGGAGAACACCGGCTAAGAGTCCCCAAAGGATGATGAGCTCCCGAGGGGCAATCGGAAGGGTTATCAGAAACAGGGTCCAGAGCAGAAAGCCAACGGGGAAAACCCTCTCAACCCCGAGCCTGTCACTGAGGTTTCCCCAAAGCAGCCCTCCCAGAACACCTCCGAGGGCGGAGGTCCCTATTACCCTGTATATCTCAACCCTATCAAGGGAGTACACCTCCCTGAGGTATATCCCCATCATAGCTATCAGGGTATTAGCTACCTCCGTTAGGCTAAGCACGGAGAGGATTAGAAGGATAAAGCCCCTGTCTCTGAAGACCTCAGATATACTCACCTTTCCCCTCTGGGGAGGGTTCTCCAAGCCCACGACAGCCGGCACGAGGAAGAGGAAGAATAGAGAGCTGACGAGGAAGTAAACCTCCGGTTCTTTCAGCCTCTCAGCGAGAAAGAGGAGGGCGAAGGCTGAGCCAAGATAGCCGAAGGCTACCCCCATACCAGAGGTAGCTCCCCTTGAGCCGAAGCCAAGGAGCAGGGAGTTGTAAAAGACGAAAGCCTGCTGGTGGGCTACAGCCATGAGGAGGAAGCTCAGAAGGGCGAGGTAAGGGTAGGCGTGCAGGAACCCTATGGAGAGGCAGAGAAGAGAGACGAGGAGTCCGAAGGATGTAAAGAGGGGCTTTCGCAGTGCTCTTCTGTCGGCATACCTCCCAAGGTGGAGGGCTATAAAGAAGGAGAGAAGGAAGGAGAGCCCATAGAGGAAGCTGTAGAGCTTTGGGTCTATGTACTTGGTTATATACAGGGGGAAGAAGGTGGAGAAGACGAGGGCACCCAGTATGGTCTCGCCCGTATCAAAGAGGGCGAAGTATAGACTCTTAAGCATCCTTCTTGCGTGCTCGGATAAAGCCACCTATACTAAAAAGTGTAATTAATGAAGTACAGAGAAGCCTGGATAATCTTAGCCTTCGCAATAATCCTCTCCGCGATAATAATCCCAATTCCTGCCTTCATCCTTGATGTCCTCCTGGCTACGAGCATAACCTTCGCTCTCGCCGTTCTCATCCTTACCTTCTTCGTGAAAACCCCCCTTGAGATATCCTCCTTCCCCACGATACTCCTCATAGGAACTTTGCTCAGGCTATCTCTCAACATCGCGGCGGCGAGGAGGATACTGCTCTACGGGCACGAGGGCACGGACGCTGCAGGTCACATAATTGAAGGCTTCGGAAAGTTCGTCGTCGGTGGGGATGTGGTCGTCGGACTCATAGTTTTTCTAATATTCATAGTCATAAACTTCATAGTCATAACGAGGGGAGCGGAGCGCATATCGGAGGTTGCCGCAAGGTTCACCCTTGACGCCATGCCCGGTAAGCAGATGAGCATAGACGCAGACCTGAACGCCGGACTGATAACGGAAGAGGAGGCAAAGCAGAGGAGACAGCAGCTTGAGAGGGAGGCTTCCTTCTACGGCGCCATGGACGGTGCGAGCAAGTTCATAAGGGGTGATGCGATAGCAGCCCTCCTGATACTCTTCCTCAGCCTTATAGGGGGCTTGATAGTCGGTCTTGTGTTCAAGGGGATGGACTTCATGGACGCCCTCAACACCTACACCCTCCTCACGGTTGGAGAGGGTCTCGCCTCCCAGATTCCAGCTCTCATACTCTCAACCTCCGCAGGATTGATAACCACCAAGAGCTCCTCAACCGAAGAGGTGGGTAGTGCGATAGCCCAAGAGTTCTCAAAGGAGCCAAAGGCTCTGCTCTTCTCCTCAGCCCTCCTCCTATTTATAGGGCTCATACCCGGACTCCCAAAGATACCCTTCTTCCTCATGGCTGGAGTTTTGGGCGGTCTTTACTATCTGCTCAATAGGAGCCTCAAGGAGAAGCAGATTAGGGAGCTTGAGAGGATGGTCAAGGAGCAGAAGGAAGAGGAGGCAAAGAGGAAGGAGGAGACGGAGGAGGAGCTCCTTCCCCAGCCGGACCCGATAACCATGGAGGTGGGTTACGGTCTTATACCCTACGTTGATGAGAGCCAGGGAGGTGAGGTCCCCCAGAGGATAAGGACCATGAGGAAGCAGATAGCCCAGGAGTACGGTGTTATAGTCCCCTTAGTTCACATAAGGGACAACCTGAAGCTCCAGCCCAATCAGTACAGGATACTGATAAAGGGTATAGAGGTGGACTCCTACGAGATAATGCCCGGCTACTACCTAGCGGTTGACCTCGGGACCACGAGGGGACCCCTTGAGGGTATAGAGACAAAGGAGCCTTCCTTCGGTATGAAGGCGTACTGGATATCTGAGAGCAAGAAGGATGAGGCTCAGAAGAAGGGGTACATGGTGGTTGACATAAGCACGGTGATAATCACCCACCTCTCGGAGGTGATAAAGAGAAACCTTCACGAGCTCCTCGGAAGGAACGAGGTTATAGAGCTCATTGACAGGCTCGCAAAGAAGTATCCCAAAGTTGTCCAGGACATAGTCCCCGAACAGGTCCCTATATCCGTCGTTCACAGAGTGCTCCAGAACTTGCTCAGGGAAGGAATTCCGGTCAACGACCTGCTAACCATCCTTGAGACCCTCGCCGACTACATTGACCAAACGAGGGACCCCGACGTTCTCACCGAGTACGTGAGACAGAACCTCTCAAAGAGGATAACGAGAATGTACATGACGGACGGAGTTCTCTACGCCTTAGCCCTGTCGCCAAAGGTTGAGGCTAAGCTCGTGCATCTGATAAACGAGAACAGGGAGGATGAGTTCATAGACCTCATGCTGAACAAGCTGTACAGAAAGATAGCCAAGGAGATTGAGAAGTTCGTCCAGTTTCAGGCACAGCCCGTCCTACTGACCTCCGCAAACATCAGGCGCTACGTGAGGAAAGCCCTTGAGCCCTACCTACCCCAGCTTGCCGTCCTGTCCTATAATGAACTTGAAAAACAGGTTAATATGAAGATATTAGGTTTGATAGATGAGGACTGAGAAGATAATAGTGAGCTCCTTGCAGGAGGCGGTGGAGGAGTTAAAGAGAACCTACGGGGATAACGCGGTAGTTCTGTCCTCGCGGATAGTGAAAAGGAGGCGGTGGAGCTTCATCCCCTTCTTCAAATCAACCCTCCTTGAGGTTACGGTAGGGATTCCGAGTGAGGAGGGAGAGTTCCAGAAGGAGTTTGAGGAAAAGGTCAAGGTCTATGAAGAGCTGGAGAGATTGAAAACAACCCTAAACGAGGTTATGAAGACGGTCCGCACCCAGGATGAGAAGGAGGTGCAGGGCGAAAAGGAGGAGGGTTTTTCCCTTCGGGCACAGAGGGTTCTGTCCCGCATGACCTATAAAGGAGTTAGAAAGGAGATAGCCAAGAAGCTGATAGAGGAAGCCTGCGGTTACGACATTGAGCTGGGAAAGCTGGACTTCAAAGATGAGGTGCACGGCTCCCTGATAGAGAGCCTTAAGAGGAACATAGTGATAGAGGGAGAGAGGATATTTGAGGACACGCCAAAGGTGATGGTTCTGATAGGACCTACCGGTGTGGGTAAGACAACAACCATAGCGAAGCTGTCCTATCTCTTCAAGAGGGCTGGGAAGAGACCGGGGGTAATAACCCTTGATAGCTACAGGGTTGGAGCGGTTGAACAGCTGAGGGCGTTCATAAACATAATGGAGCTCCCCTTCAGGGTTGCAGACACGCCCGAGGAGTTCCTCAAGGCTATTGACGAGATGGAAGGCAGGGACATAGTCCTCGTTGACACCGCAGGCAGGAGCCAGCACGACAGGATGAGGCTGAACGAGCTGAGGCTCTTCTTAGAGAATGCGGACACCCACATCTACCTTACTCTCAGTGCCAACCTCTCGGAGCTCGTCATGTACGAGGTGATAATGCAGTTCGGCATGTTTCCCATAAAGGGGCTCATATTCTCCAAGCTGGATGAGACATCCTACCCCGGAAACGTCATAAATGTAGCCTACAGGACTAAGCTTCCCGTTCTGTGCTTTACCACAGGACAGACAGTTCCCGATGACATAGTCATGGCAGATTACGAGTATTTGGCGAAATTGATATTAGAGGAAAGGCATGAGCTTGAATCAGCAGGCAACTCACCTGAGGCATAGGGAAGGTGCCCAAACGGGTACCAAGTACATCGCCATAGCGAGCGGGAAGGGTGGTGTCGGGAAAACCATCCTCTCCCTGAGCATAGGCAGGTGCCTTTCCGATAGCGGAAAGAGGGTTCTCATAGTTGATGCGGACTTTGGTCTGAGCAACGTACATCTCATGCTGGGGATAACACCCCAGAAGAACTTAGCCCACTTCTTTTACGGCGATGCATCCTTTGAGGAGGTTATAGTCAGGATAGGGGACAACTTCTCCTTCATCTCAAGCGGTAACGGCATATACGAGCTTGCCAAACTACCCAAGGAGCAGGTGGTGAACCTCGTCAGGAGACTGCAGGAGCTTGCGGAAGATAACTACGACTACGTCGTCTTTGATACGCCCCCCGGAATACACGATGACACCATAGCGGTGGTCTCCTCCGCCGACTTTCCGGTCGTGATAACTACACCAGAGCCAACGGCGGTTGCGGACGCCTACGCCCTGATAAAGATAATCAACAGGGAGAACGAAACAGAAGACTTCTACCTCGTGGTGAACAAAGTTGAGAGTGACAAGGAGGGGAACAAGGTATATGAGAGCATAAGGCTTCTTACCGAGAGGTACACCACCGCAAAGCTGAGCCACGTGGGGAACATAAAGCACAGGAAGAACCTAATAAGGAAGATAATAGAGCAGGACCCCTTTGAGAGCGGCTTTATGGAGGATGCGTATAATATTCTCTCCAAAATGAGCCCCGACGTTTCTCCCAGGAGGAGGAGCTTCTGGGACAGCGTTGTGGCAAGGTTGCTTGGGAGATGAAAAACAACCCGTACACCTTTGAGGAGAAGGAAAGAGAGGAGCTAATACTCCAGTATCTCCCCCTCGTAAAGAGCATAGCCTTTACCATAAAGAGGCACGTACCGCCTACGATAGACGTAAGGGACCTCATAGGTCACGGGATAATAGGGTTGATTAAAGCCCTTGAACGCCTTGATGCCCAGAAGAACCCCGAGAGCTACCTGAAGATAAGGATAAGGGGAGCTATGTATGACTACCTGAGGAGCCTTGACTTTGGTAGCAGGAGGATAAGGGAGAAGGAGAGGAGGATAAAGGAAGCTCTAAAGGAGCTCACAGAAGAGCTCGGTAGAGAGCCCACCGATGAGGAGATAGCCGACTACCTCGGTGAGGACCTTCAAGCCCTCCAGCACGACCTGAGCAGAATATCCTTTTCCTACATACTCAACCTTGATGACATTTTCACCGAGGAGAGGAGGAGCTACGAGGAGGTGATAGGCTCAAAGAAGACCGACGTTGAAGAGGAGATAATAAGGAAGGACCTCGTGGAGAAGCTCAGGGATGCCGTAGAGAAGCTTGATGAAAGGGAGAAGCTCGTTGTCCAGCTCGTATTCTATGAAGAGCTTCCCCTGAAGGAGATCGCCCAGATACTCGGCTGCTCAATATCAAGGGTTTCCCAGATAAAGGGAGAAGCCATAGAGAAGCTCAGGAAGCTCATGAAAGACCTTTGAGCCTGAGCCACTCCTCAAAGCTGACCCCCTCTTTTATGCTTCTGATTATCTCCTCCTCCTCGGGGGTGAGATCCTCAGGAACGAGGTCCAGTCTCTTCCTGAGGGTGTTCTCTATCCGGTGCCAGAGCTTCCACAGCTCTATGAGCCTGTGATTTCCCGAAAGCAGAACTTCTGGGACCTCCATGCCCCTGAATACCCGCGGTCGGGTGTAAACGGGGTAGCCGAGCCACCTGCCCCGGTAGGAGTCCTCCTCCAAGCTCTGGGGTTCGCTCAGGACGCCGGGCAGGAGCCGGGCGCTTCCATCAACGAGGGTGAGGGCAACGAGCTCACCCCCGCTCAGGATGATGTCTCCGAGAGATACCTCCTCATCAACTATGGACTTAACCCTCTCATCAACTCCCTCATACCTGCCGCATATGACCATAACCTTTTCCTTCCGGATAAGCTCTTCAAGGAATCTCTGGTCAATCTTTCTTCCCCAGGGCTCGGTTATCAGGACGTAGGGCTTCCCGTGCTTCTTAACAATACTCTCGTAGGCTGCAAATATTGGCTCTGGCTTTAGTACCATGCCCGGAAAACCGCCGTAGGCGGTATCATCCACCTGCCCCTTAGGAGCGAAGCTCCTTATATCAACAGCCTCAACCCTCAGCTTTCCCTTCTTTATTGCCTGACGGACGATCCCGTAGCGGGTGTAGCACTCAACTATATCGGGGAATATGGTGAGTATGTAAAACTCAAGCATCAGTCAAGCAAAAAGCTCCTGACGAGCTCCTCCGCCCTCCTCTGGCTGAACTTATAGTAAGTCTCTATCGTTGTCTTTATATTTGAGTGTCCAGCAAACTCCTTCACTACCTCAACGGGAAAGCCGCTGTTGACGAGGTTGGTTATGTAGGTGTGTCTGAAGCTGTGGACGGAGAAGGGTATGCCGAGTCTCTTTGAGAGTCTGTCGGTGTAAACCTGGAGAACCCCTCTCTTGACTGAGAAGTTCTCCTCGTAGTTCTCAAGCCACTTCAAAAATCTCTCCGTTATCCTGTAGGTCTCCTCTCTGTCGGGGGCTATAAGGGGTGTGAGCCTGCCTTTGTTTCTTTTAGTCATGTGAGGTTCTAGCCTTATCCACAGCACCCCGCTCTTGTCCAGGTAGAAGTTTTCTCGCTGGAGCATCTCAAACTCCCCGAGCCTTATCCCGCTGTAAAGGAATAGCGAATATATCTTCTCGTACTTCTTTCCCCTCACCCTGCTGAATATCTTCTCAACCTCTTCTTTGGTGAGAGCCTTGGGGTAGGAGGGGGTCTTCCTCGCGTTGAGCTCCTCCCTTATCTCCTCTATAGCCTGCTCAATGTCGGTGTACTT
>NZ_JBWONM010000093.1:0-11031 GCF_056450045.1 Hydrogenivirga sp. | reverse complement strand
CTTGAAATTGCAAGGGCTATTAATTACTTATGTTTTGAGCTTTGTTTATTTGTTAATACATACTAACTAACTTTCTTTAGACCCCTAAATGCTTATTAAATGAAATAAACTGACATTAAAATCATTTTTTAAAATAAAAACCTTGCACCTCTTAAACCTCTGCTATATGATATTTTTCAGCTGATTTAAATCATTTTTGTAAGTTTATGTTTACGCTAAGGAGGGATTGAGATGGCACAGGGAGCTGTTCATCATCCGCACCATGAGGTCAGCGTTTGGCCCTTCCCGATCGGTATAGGTACCCTGCTCGTGCCGATAGCCTTCACGATGTTCTTTCACTATGGCTGGCAGATGCCCGGTCTGATAACAGGTGGGGTTGCCCTCGTACTCATACTCGTCGGTGCTGCAGGATGGGCTAATGAGCACTTCAAGGTTGAGAAGGACGAAGGCTTCGGCTGGCTGGGGATCCTCACCTTCATACTCTCTGAGCTGGTCATCTTCGGAACGCTCTTTGCCTTCTTCTGGACCGCAAGAACCGCCCACGCGGACGAATGGGCTAAGTGGGTGCCGGAGGGTATAAGCCTTGGAATGGCTGGATTGCTCACCCTTATACTTTGGGCTTCAAGCTTCACCATATTCAAGGCTGAGCTTGCCCTTGAAGAGGAGGGTGATAACGGAAAGGCGCTTACATGGACGGGACTCACCTTTCTTTTAGGTGCCCTCTTCGTAGTCCTTCACGTGAGGGAGTGGATACACCTGTGGCATGAGGGCTTTACCCTGAGCGCCAACGCCTACGGAACAGGCTTTTACTCTCTCACGGGTCTTCACACCTCCCACGTTCTGGTGGGTCTGATAACCCAGCTCTACGTCATGTGGCTTCTTGCCAGTGGTAAGATGAACAAGGACAAGCCGACTCTGATGAAGGCAGCTTCCGCTTACTGGCACTTCGTTGATGTCATGTGGATGCTCGTTGCTGGAACGGCGTATCTTGTGGGAACGGCAGGGATATGATGGGAAGAGTTCTCTTGCTCCTTCTTACCGCTATGTCCTTAGCCCTCGCCGAGGCTGTGGGCTCTGCGAACGTTCTCCGGAAGGACTTCTTTGACCCCTCTGTCCTGAAGATAGATGAGAAGAGGTATCTGGGTAACTACATAGCCAACTCCAAGGTCATCCTTGAGAGCGGAGAGGAGGTTGACCTTTACACGCTTATCTCCAAGAAGCCGACGATACTTCTCCCCTCCTACTACACCTGTGAGGGTTCCTGTCCCATAAGGATAGACAACCTTAACAAGCTCATAAAGAGAGAGAAATCTCTGAGAAACAGGGACTTCAACGTGCTCGTTCTCTCCTTTGACGAGAGGGACAGCCTTCAGACCCTCCAGAAGTTCAAGAAATCCCACGGACCCTTTACGGCTCAGTGGGTATTCGGTCTAATACCAAAGGAGGAGATTGAGACCCTCATGGGGAGCGTGGGCTTCAGGTTCTTTTACTCCGAAAGGGACAAGACCTTCGTCCACCCCAACGTTTACATATTCCTCGCACCAGATGGTAGGATAACGAGGTATCTCTTCGGGGTAAGTCCCAAGGAGAGGGACATAAGGATATCCCTTGCCGAGGCTGAGGGTGGAAGGATAACCACCAACTCGGTCGTTGACCTAGCACTCCTCGTCTGCTATACCTACGACCCCAGCAGGAGCACCTTTGTAGTTAACCCGACGATCATATTCGGGGGGATAGGGTTTGCAGCCCTCGGCAGTGTGGTCCTGATAGCTTTTGCATCAAGTAAGTTTCTCAAAAGGGAGGTGTCATGATGGAGCAGGTGCTTGCATACCCTGCTAAGTGGTGGTACGACGCCGTTACGGTCTGGCTGGTCGTGGCGGTGGTGATCTACATAGTGGTTGCTGTCCCCGGGCTTTACTTCATCATGAAGTACAGGTTCAAGCCTGGAGAGAGGGAAGTTGGAGACCACGAAAAGCACGGGCACTGGGGACTTGAAGCCCTCTGGACGATAGTTCCAACGATAATAGTCCTCGTTCTCGCAACATACTCCTTTGCGGTCTTTAAGAAGCAAAGGACTGCCCCTCCCGATGCCATGACCATAAAGGTTACGGGCTTCATGTGGGGGTGGCAGGCTGAGTATCTGGATGAGAAGGGAAACACCATCAAGACCGTAGTAACATCCTTTAACCCCAACAGCTATGAGGTTCCGGAGGACCAGAAGATAGTCGTCCCAGCGGGCAAGCCCGTGAAGGCACTTCTGACTTCCCTTGATGTCATCCACTCCTTCTACGTCAAGCCAGCGAGGATAACTGAGGATATGGTCCCCGGAAGGATAACCCACCTCTGGTTCCAGATAAACAAGCCCGGGGAGTACTGGATCTTCTGCAGGGAGTACTGCGGTACGGGGCACTCCCACATGTTTACCAAGCTCAAGGTGGTTCCTCCAGAGCAGTTTGCCCTCTGGCTGAAGGGGGAAACAAACCTCGCCAAGTCTGAAATAAAGAAGGAGGTTGTGAGATGAGAGAGGCTATCTCGGTGCCTTACTTGAGAGCCGGCTTTAAGGAGTGGCTCTTTACAACCGACCACAAGAAGATAGGACTGATGTACCTTACCACCTCCTATATCTTCTTCCTCGTTGCCGGACTTTTTGGTCTCGTCATTAGGTTTGAACAGACAGTCCCCGGACAGCAGCTGGTCTCCCCCGACTTTTACAACTACCTCCTGACAGGTCATGGAGCTGTCCTGCTCCTTTGGTGGGCTATAGCCTCCCACATAGGTGGTTTTGGTAACTTCCTGCTTCCGCTGATGATAGGGGCAAGGGACGTTGCCTTCCCGAGGCTGAACGCCCTCAGCTGGTGGGCTTTCTTCGGAGCGAGCGTCCTTGTCCTCCTGACCCTGATACCCGGAAACCATATAAAGATGATGTGGACCGGATACCCACCCTACTCAGCCAGCGGGGATGCTGGTGTTACGGCTCTTTACGTCTTCATAATTCACCTGATAGGTATATCTTCCATAGCGACCGCCGTTAACTTCATAACCACCTACATAAAGATGAGGGCACCCGGTATTCACTTCTGGAACACCAACATGTTCGTTCATACGCTTATAGCTGCGAACGTCATACAGCTCGTTGGCGTTCCCTCCCTTGCGGGTGCTGTCACTATGCTTCTCCTTGATAAGTACCTCGGAACCAACTTCTACAACCCTGCACAAGGAGGTGACCCGCTCCTGTACCAGAACGTGTTCTGGTTTTACTCCCACCCTGTTGTCTACGTTCAGATACTCCCAGTTTTCGGCTTCTTCTCTGAGATAGTTCCCACCTTCGCAAGGAGACCCCTCTTCGGATACAAGAGCATGATTTTCGCCGTGTGGGGCATAACCCTTCTGAGCTTTGAGGTCTGGATACACCACATGTTTGTCTCCGGTGTTCCCGACTGGGCAAGGGTGATAATGTCCTACACGACGATACTTATAGCCGTTCCCACGGGCATAAAGATATTCAACTGGATGGGTACACTTCACGGAGGGGCGATAATCCTCAGGTCTCCCATGCTCTACGCCCTCGGCGGAATATTCATGTTCCTCATAGGTGGTCTGACCGGAATACCCAACGCTATGGTCGCCATAGACCTTGGAATCTCTGACTCCCTCTTCATAGTTGGACACTTCCACTACGTCCTCGGTATGGCTCTTACCCTCGGACTCTTCGGGGCGATAATCTACTGGTTCCCCAAGATGACAGGGAAGATGTATCCCGAAGGGATGGGTAAGCTCTCCTTCTGGCTGACCTTCATAGGAGCGAACCTCTTCTACTTCTTCCAGATGGTCGTCGGTATGCTCGGAAATCCAAGAAGGTATCCCGACTATCCACCCATACCCGAATGGGTGACCCTTCACCAGATACAGACCGTGGGCGCTGTCATACTCGGTCTCGGAGTTCTCGTCTTCACCATAGGTATAATCAAGGGGCTCCTGAGCGGTGAGAAGGCTCCCGACAACCCCTGGCAGTCCCAGTCCCTTGAGTGGAGGATACCCTCTCCCGCTCCCGTTGACAACTTCGGAGAGGAGCATCCTAAGGTTGAACCCGATTACCACCCCTATAAATACGGAGCACCGCCAGTCTTTTAAAAGCTTGAGCAACCTCCTGAGCCGTTCTCTTTGAGGGGCGCTCAGCCCCTCACCTTCTTTCAAATAGAGAAATAAGGATTTCAAAATCTGAAAATTATGTTTTTTCTCCTTGACCTTTCCTCGGAAGTTTCTATAATTTTCTTTAAAGTTAGGACTTACTAACAGGAGGTTGTGCCATGGGAGAAAAGGAGGACTTCTTTCCATCAGGAGCCATAAGCTTCTTTGGACTTCTCGTGGGCTTTTACGTCTTCCTGTGGGGACTCATATACCTGCTTTTACTTGCCTTTGCGGGCTGAGGAGGTGGAGCCATGGACAGAGCTGAGAGGAATGCTATAGCTACGGCGGTTGCGCTCCTTCTGTTCTTCTTCGTTCTCATAGTCTATGCGGCTAAGGGGCTGAAGATTGACCTTCCCACCTGCATCACCGATGTAGAGCCCTTCAAGGAGGGAAGGCTGATTCAGCATGCTAAGGGCAGGTATGAGCTCCACGTCGTCGCTAAGATGTGGCTCTTTGACTTCAACCAGGGACAGACAGAGATAGAGATACCAGCGGGTTCAACGGTGGACATATACCTGACCTCTGCGGATGTGGTTCACGGTATGCACGTAAACGGAACCACCGTGAATCTCATGGCTGTGCCCGGAACAGTAAACTACGCCAGATACAAGTTCACGAAGCCCGGAGTTTACCACGTGGTCTGTCATGAGTTCTGTGGGGTTGGGCACCACGCCATGCAGGGAAAGATAGTCGTTAAGTAGGAGGTAAGGCTATGAGAGTTGAGGGAAGCATAAGGTTCATTATCCTGAGTGAGATAGTCTTCCCACTGCTTCTGCTCATCTTTGGTATTTACCACGGCGTTATGCAGGTTCTCTACAGGGCTGGAATTATAAGGGCTGACTCCTTTCTCGGTATTGACTACTATCAGGGGCTTACCCTCCACGGAGTTATAAACGCTATAGTCTTTACAACCTTCTTCGCTGTTGCTTTCGGAAACGGAGTTGTGCTCTATGCCCTGAAAAAGCCCCTCAGACCTGCGGTCCAGTGGCTCGCCTGGCTGATGATGGTGGGTGGTACCCTGATGGCAGCCTGGGCTATGTTCACCAAGAAGGCGACCGTTCTCTACACCTTCTACCCACCCCTCATAGCCCACTGGACCTTTTACATAGGTGCTGTTCTTCTCTTTGTCGGCTCTCTACTTCCCTTCTTCTTTGACTGGATTCCCAACACCATAGCCTGGAAGAGGGAGAACCCGGACCAGAAGATACCCCTCGCTGTCTTTGGAGTTCTGGTCAATCACACGCTCTGGACTATAATGATAGTCCCCGTCGCCATTGAGATACTATTCCAGCTCTTCCCTCTGTCGGTTGGCTGGGTTGATGAGATAAACCCCCTCCTCGCAAGAACCCTCTTCTGGTTCTTCGGACACCCAGTCGTGTAGTTCTGGCTTCTCCCAGCCTACGTGATGTTCTACACCATGCTCCCAAAGATAGCCTCCGAAAAGGGGAAGCTCTACTCGGACCCGGCGGGAAGGCTCGCCTTCATCCTGTTCCTGCTCTTCTCCCTGCCGGTCGGTCTTCACCACCAGTTCACTGAGCCCGGGATAAGCAACACCTGGAAGCTTATACACGCCATATTTACCTTCTGCGTCGCCCTTCCAAGCCTTATAACCGCCTTCACCGTCGCTGCCTCCCTTGAGTACACCGCAAAGGCTGAGGACCCATCGGTCAGAGACTCCAAGTTCTACTGGTGGACAAGGCTCCCCTATCTTAGGCTTGAGGGGGACAAGTGGCTCTTCTCCTACCTCTTTGCGGGTCTTGTCCTCTTCTTCTTCGGCGGTATAACGGGGATAGTTAACGCCTCTTACAACCTGAACCTCACCGTCCACAACACAGCTTACGTTCCCGGGCACTTTCACACCACCGTAGGTGGTCTCGTTCTGCTCTCCTTCCTTGGTATGTCCCTTTACATGGTCTCAAAGCTCAGGGGAACGGATGTAAAGTTCAAGGGTCTTGCCGCCCTCGCACCCTACTTCTGGATGCAGGGCATGTTCATGTTCTCCTACGCCATGATGGTCGGCGGTGCCCTTGAAGGCTTTCCCAGGAGGACGAACGCCGGACTCACCTACCTTAATCCCGACTCTCCCCTCTACAGACCCGAATGGGTGGGCTATGCCCAGCTCTCCGTCGTCGGCGGTGCCCTACTCGGGATAGGCTTCGTTCTCTTTCTGATAGCCTTCTTCGGGACCCTCCTTGCACCTAAGGTGAGAGAGGCTACCGTTGAGTTTCCCCTCGCTCAGGCCTACCATGACGCTCCGACACCAGTTCTGAACAACCTCAAGGGCTGGACGCTTGCCGCTGTAGTCCTCGCGGTCCTCTCCTACATACCTCCTCTCTACGACGTTACCCAGAGGGGAGTTTTCCACAACTCGCCCGCCTACAACGAGCAGTACCCCATACCCCTGAAACAGCTCCAGCAGACCCAGAACCAGTCGGATGAGAAGCTTTCTCTTAAGGAGGAGAGGTGAGATGCGTTTTCTGGCTCCCCTCGTCCCCCTTTTTTTCCTTTTTCTTCTTTCCTACGCCCAGACTGGGGGAACTGGCATACCTCCCAACGAGAGCAGGACCTTAGGCAAACCCCTTCCGGATGTTATCCTGGTTGACTCGGAGGGTAAGGAGTTCAATCTCTACTCCCTCAAGGGAAAGCCCCTAATCCTGAGCCCCATATACACCCACTGCACCTCAGCCTGCCCCATAATAACCGAGAGCCTGAAGAAGATGGTAAGCTCAACCGAGGGAGATATTTACGTTCTGAGCCTAACCTTTGACCCTCAGGACAGGGTGTCAGACCTCAAGGCTTTCAAAGAAAAGCACTCCTTGAAGGGGGATAGCTGGAAGGTTGTCTTAGTGAAGGATAGATCCCAGCTCTTCAAGCTCCTTGACGCCATTGACTTCCGCTTTGCAACCCTACCGAACAGGGAGTTTGTCCACCCGAACCTGATAGTCTTCCTTGACAGGGATATGGTCGTAAGGAAGTATATGTACGGCGTGAGCTTTGACAGGCTTGAGTTCTCCAATGCCCTGAGGATAGCGAGGGGTGAGATAGCTCTTCCGGAGAAGTTCAGGGGACACCTCTTCCTCGTGGGTATGCTCGGCTTTGTGGGAACACTACTCTACACGATAGTCAAGATAACCCGCCTCCGCTACGCCAAGAAGATGGCAGCGTAAAGGAGTGCAACGACCATCCTGTAGATACCGAAGATTGTAAAGCCGTGGGAGTTCAGGAACCTGAGGAAGAGCTTCACCGTCAGGAAGGCTGTTATGAAGGCTGTTGCAAAGCCTATCCCGAGCAGATTCCACTGGGACTGCTCAAAGCTTGGACCTGTCTTGAGGATGTCGTAGGCTGTTGCGGCAAGCATCGTGGGGACCGCGAGGACGAAGGAAAACTCCGCTGCACTCTTCCTGCTCAATCCCATCAGCATTCCGCCTATTATCGTTGCCCCCGACCTTGACACCCCCGGCACAACGGCGAGGGACTGAAAGAACCCTATGAGGACAGCTCTCCTTAGGGGGAGCTCATCTATGTCTTTCAGGTAGCAGAACCTCTCACAGTACCTGTCGGCGAGTATGAGCACTGTCCCCCCAAGGAATAGGTTTATCACCACTATCAGGTCGTTCCCGATAAGGTATCCCTTTATGAGCTTGTAGAGGAAAAAGCCAACGATACCCGTGGGCAGGAAGGCGAGGACTATCCTCTTCCACGTCTCATAGTTCTTTATGAACCTCTCAAGGAAGACGAAGAGGACGGCGAGTATTGAGCCGAGCTGAATCGCTATCTCAAAGCTCTTTGTGAACTCATCCTGAGGAAGCCCGAGGATGTGGGCTGTGAGTATAAGGTGTCCCGTTGAGGAGACGGGCAGAAACTCAGTCAGCCCCTCAACTATTCCCAGAAGGAAGGCATCGGCGGGCGTCATGGAGAGATAATTATAAAGGCTGTGAGGTACGATGCGGTCGTTGTTGGAGCCGGACCTGGAGGTGCGAGCTGTGCCTCCGTCTTAGCCCAGGAAGGGGCTAAGGTTCTCCTTCTTGAAAAGAGAAGGCTTCCGAGGTTCAAGCTCTGCGGTGGCTGTCTCTCCGCCCGGACAGTCTCCCTCCTTCCCGAGGGCTGGGAGTCCGAGGTTCTAAACGAGATAAGGGGTGGAGTTCTGGGTTTTAAGGGAGAGGAGTTTGTTGAGAGGACCGCCCTTCGGGCGGTGGCTTACATAGTAGATAGAAACAGCTTTGACCACTTCCTCGTCAAGGACGCCCTCAACAAGGGGGCTGAGCTCTGGGAAGAGACCGAGTTCCTTGGCTTTGAGGAAGGGAAAGGGGTCATCGTTGAGACAAGCAGGGGAAGGGTTGAAGCTGACTTCCTCATAGGTGCGGACGGCTTTTATACAAAGGTGGGAAGGAGTCTTGGCTACCGGAAGGAGAAGTTCTTCCGCTCCATTGAGCTCTTCACGGAGGGAAGGCTACGAGACAGGGTGGTGATTGACATAGGTGTGGTCAGGAGGGGCTACGCCTGGATATTCCCTAAGGGGGAGAGGATAGCGGCTGGGCTCGCAACGACCGGAAAGGAAAACCTCCTTGAGACCCTGAGGGGCTACCTCTCCTCCCACAGGCTCTTTAGTGGTGTAAGGTTTAGCACTCCCAAGGGCTGGATGATACCCTTCATAACGAAGGAAGAGGATGCCCAACTTGGTAGGGGAAAGGTGCTCCTTGTGGGCGATGCGGCGAGCCTCGTTGACCCTCTTCTCGGAGAGGGCATATACTACGCTCTGCTGAGTGCAAAGCTTGCAGCCCGCTCAATCTCCACCTCACCCAGCTCTCCCCTCACCTCCTACAGGGAGCTCCTTAAGAGAGAGGTTATCCCCGAACTTGTGTACGCCGGCAGGATAGCGAGCTTAGCCTACAGGTTTCAGAGGGCAGCCTTCAGGATGGGAAGGGGCTACGCCCTTGACAGGTTCCTCTCCCTCCTTTTGGGGGATGTAGGCTACAGGGAGGCGTACCTGAGGGGACTTCCCGAGTTCCTGAAATCTCTATTGCCTCTTGAAAATTTTTTGCATATAATAATAGATAAAATCCAAAGGAGGAGGTAAGTACCATGAGCAAGAGCCTACAGGGAACAAAGACCCTTGAGAACCTTAAAGCAGCTTTCGCAGGAGAGTCCCAGGCTAACAGGAGGTATCTCTACTTCGCAAGGCAAGCTGACATTCAGGGATACCCCGATGTCGCCAACATATTCAGGGAGACCGCCGAGGGTGAAACGGGACACGCCTTCGGACACCTTGACATGCTCAGGAAGTACGGCGGTGAGGACCCCGCAACAGGAAAGCCCATAAACTCCCTTGAGGAGATGCTTGAGTCCGCAATAGCCGGTGAGACCTACGAGTACACCGAGATGTACCCAGGCTTTGCCAAGGTGGCAAGGGAAGAGGGCTTTGACGAGATAGCCGAGTGGATGGAGACCCTTGCAAGGGCTGAGAAGTCCCACGCAGGAAGGTTCCAGAAGGCTTTAGAGCAGTACAAGGCATCAGCCTGATCGGGAAGGGGCGCTCCCGCCCCTTCGTAAAACCTAAAGGAAAGATAAAAGGTGAAAGAGAATGTATGAATCAAGTATAGGTGGTGTAAAGGACTTTAACTTCAATATAAAGGACCAAAAGTTCTACGACGAGAACGCCCTCTGGGAAGAGGCTAAGAGGGTTTACTCCAAGTGCAAAGACTGCAGGATGTGTATTAGCTTCTGTCCCTCCTTCCCTGCCCTCTTTGACGCCGTTGATGCAAAGGATGACGACCTTGATAAGCTGACAACCCAAGAGCTCGCAAAACCCTTAGAGCTTTGCTTTCACTGCAAACAGTGCTACTTCCAGTGCCCCTACACACCCCCTCATGAGTGGAAGATAGATTTCCCTCACCTCTCCCTCAGATACAAGGCTATAAAGTTCAAAAATAAAGGTGCTGGCATATTTGATAAGCTGATGGTGAACACAGATCTCAATGGAAAGCTCAACGTCGGACCTCAGGCAAGGCTTGTGAACAGCCTTATGGAGGCAAAACCCGTAAGGGTCCTATTAGAAAACTTTATGGGTATAGACCAGAGGGCTAAGCTTCCTAACTTCAACACGGAGAGCTTCGTAAGCTGGTTTAGGAAGAACAGAAGACCGGTCAAGGGTGAGAACGGAAAGGTAGCCCTCTTCTCAACCTGCCTGCTTGATTACAACTTCCTTGAGAAGGGGATAGCCCTCGTCAGGGTATTTGAGAAGAACGATATCTACATGGAGCTTGCTGAGCACGAATGCTGCGGAATACCCTACTTTGATATAGGAGATATAGATTCGGCAAGGGAGAAGGCAAAGAGGAACGTAGAGAGGCTAAAGCCCTATGTCAATGCTGGCTTTGATATAGTTGTGCCCATACCCACCTGCGCCCTGCAGATAAAGTATGAGTATCCACTGCTCCTTCCCGATGACCCCGATGCTAAAGCTGTCGCCGAAAAGGTTTACGATGTCCACGAGTACCTCTGGAAACTGAACGAGGAGGGAAGGTTCAACAAAGACTTCAAGGTATCCATGGGAACGATAGCCTACCATATACCCTGCCACCTCAAGTCCCTGAACGTTGGTTACAAGGGTGTAGCCCTCTTGAGGCTCATACCCAACACCAAGGTCAGGATAGCGGACAGATGCTCGGGTCATGACGGGACCTTCGGTGTGAAGAAGGAGACCTTTGACTACGCCTACAAGGTTGGTTCAAGGCTCTTTGACGACCTTAAGGCTCAGCCTGCGGACCTCTACGTCTCCGACTGCCCACTGGCGAGCAACATGATAGAGCTCGGAACGGGGAAGAGACCCCTTCACCCCCTTGA
>NZ_JBWONM010000092.1:0-8070 GCF_056450045.1 Hydrogenivirga sp. | reverse complement strand
TGAGGGCATCCCTGTCCGTTGTATCATCACCTATGTATATCACGGGCTTTTGCCCGTCCCATCCTATAAACTCAAGGAAGTTCTTCACCGCAGTTCCCTTGTCAAAGCCGCCGTAAACAGCCTCAAGAACCTTTTTCCCCTCAATCACCTTCTTCGGCGGGTGCTTCTCTATAAACTCCCTGAAGGCTTCCTTTACCCTCTCTTCCTCTTCCTTCCCGACCTTCCTGTAGTGAACAGCAAAGCATCCCTCCTTTTCCTCAATTATCACCCCCTCAACGGATGAGAGCTTCTCCTTCAAGGGACTTAGGTCAGGAACCTCCGCTGTTGCAAACCTCTTGAGGAGTCTGTCGTCCTTGTATATGCTCGCTCCGTGGGAGGTTATGGCGTATATGGTGGGAGGTATATCCCCGAAGACATCGCTCAGGCTCTCAATATCTCTGCCGGTGATTATGGCTAAGGTGTGCCTCTTTGAGAGCTCGGTGAGAAACTCCTTCCTCGCTGGCTCTATCTTAGCCTCCGCCGGGTCTGGGACTATGGAGGTTAGGGTCCCGTCGTAGTCAAGAAGCAGTATCATAGGGTAAGGATATTATAATTGCAATTCGGATGAATAGGCTGAAGTTGCTCCTTCTCCTTTTTATCTTTTTACCACTCTTCGCTTTCTCTCAAGATACCTTTCATTACGTCCCCGGAAGGGGGCTCAAAATACAACCTATAAATTCTACGCTCGGCGGATATGTAACCGTATCGTATGAAAAAAGCGATTTTCATGAAAGCTTTGAGTTTGACGATTTAGCCCTTCTCATCTACGGGCGCCCTCTGGGCAGGCTTAAATACTTTTTTGAACTTGAAGTAGATGACTTTTACTCGGTAAAAGATGGGAAGAAAAGATTTAGAAAGAGAGTTGATGTAGAAAGGGGTTACCTTGAACTTCTCTTTTCGGATGCTTTCAGACTCAGGGTGGGAAGATTCATAACGCCAGTAGGTCTGTGGAACCCTATTCATATAAACGTCCTCAAATGGACGACCTCCGATCCTCTGACCGCCACAGAGTTCTTCCCGAAGTTTACAACGGGGCTGGAAGTCTTCGGGAACCTTCCGTCGGATTTTAGCTACTCCCTCTTTGCTCAGAACAACAAAGGGATAAGCGAGGGTTACAACAACTTCTTAACGAGAAAAGTAATAGGAGGTGAGCTGAGGAAGGAGCTGGGCGAGAAACTGAGGGTAGGACTAAACGGTGGGTGGTTTGATATAGAAAGACCCAGAGAAGAGCTGACCTTCTTCGGAGCGAATATCCTCTACAGGACGGTGGGGCTCGAGCTTTCTGCAGAGCTCATGTACGGCATTGAAAAAGAAAAATATCTCCCGGAAACAAGGTGGAGTTATAGGCTCTCTTATTATGCTCAGGGAGCTTACAGGCTCTTCAGGGGCAACTACGCTATAGTAAGGTACGGTTTCTTCAGGGACAGATCGGACTTCAAGCGTTACAGGATACTCACCTTGGGCTGGAACTTCCGCCCCTTCTACTACACAGCCCTCAAGGTTGAGTACCAGCTGAGAGAAAAGAAAGAGTTGAATACTTTTCTCACCTCTTTTTCGTGGATGTTCTGAGGATGGGTGGTGTGATTGTAGCTTTGCTTGCTGTGCTCGCGGTGGCGGTCGGATGGGCGGGGGATATAGTGTTTATAGTAAACAAAGATTCAAACACCAGAAGCACCACCCTTTCGGAACTCAGGAAGATATACCTGAGAGAAAAAGAGTTTATAGGAGATAATTATGCAGTGCCCGTGAACCTGCCCGCCGATAATCCTATCAGAAAGGTGGTTGAAAGGAATGTGCTTAAGATGGACAGGGAAGAGCTCGAGCTTTACTGGAACAGGAAGTACCTTGACGGTACTGAACCTCCCGTGGTCCTTTCCTCAGAGAAGGCGGTCAAGGAATTTGTCAGAAAGGTTAAGGGAGCCATAGGCTACATTGATGAAGAGAACCTTGAAGAAGGCTTCAAGGTCATCTATCGTTTGAAGAGATGAGCAGGCTAAAAAGAAGCTTTCGTCTCAAGGTAACCTTATCTTTCTTACTTGCAGGGATGCTCCCCTACCTTGCCTTCTCCCTTCTATCCCTGTCTCAGGTCAAGGAGATAATTGAAGAGGACATGAGGCAAAGCCTCCAGACCAAAACTTACATACTCGTTCACGAAGTTACAGAGGTCGTCCAATCCCTTGAAGAGGGCATGGATCACTGGGCAAGCTTGAGCCTTATGAATGACATAGTCGTCAGGGACATAGACAAGAGGATCGCCCGATTTCTTAAGGAGGTTAAGAAGGATTTAGGATTCAGAGGGTATATTGTCGTGGTTGACAATGAGGGCTCCATAGTTGCGTCCTCAGAAGCAAAGCTCATAGGGAAGACTTTCAGGGCGGAGATGTTTCCCCAGAAGGAATTTCTACGACTCGAGGCTCCGGTGAGGGCATCCTTTGGTCAGAGGCAGGAGCTGGGAAAGATAGTCTTGCTTTACGCCTGGGACAACTTTGCAGGCTACCTGATGGATAGAGAGGTCTTTGTGTCCCTTGTAAACCCCAAGCTAAAAGTTGTCGTTGGTTCCCGTAAGCTAAGGCTCGAGTCCCCCACAGAGGGTTTTGGCTCCGATGCGAGATACATATACTACTGTGCGAGGTTAGATACCCCTCCGCTGGAAGGGTGGTTTCTCGCTGTAGGTATGGACAGGGAGAGGGCTCTCAGCCCGCTCTACAGCATGCTCCTCGGTCTTGGAGGTTCCGCCCTCGCCGGTGTGGTCGCCATAGTGGGGGCTTCTCTCTTCGTGTCCGCCAAGACCCTCAGGTCCATCGGTGAAGTTTCGCAGACCGCAGATTACATCATGGAGACGAAGGACTACACGCAGAGAGTACCGGTGCACGGCGACGACGAAATAGCCCGGCTGTCGGTGAGCTTCAACAACCTGCTGGAGGAGGTTCAAAGGTCTATAAGGGAGCTTGAAGAGGAGAGCGTAAGGAGGTTAAAGCTCTTCAAGAAGCTCGTTGAGATAATCACACTCATACTGAAACAGGAGGAGGAGCAGGAACTGCTGAAGATTGCGGAGGAAAGGCTGAGAGAATTTCTCGGGGCGGATGTAAGGATAGAAAGAGATACAGAAAGTAGGGTGGGATACGAGATAAGGGCTCAGGTCTTCTCAGGGGAAGCTCTGAAGGAAGAGGTCGTTGGCTACATACGGATTGAAGAGAGCCTGCCCGAGATTGAGGAGTTTATAAAGTCCGTTAGGGACATGCTCTCCTTTCAGATAAGCAGGTTGAACCTTCTGAAGTTTCAAAACTATTTGAAGGAAAAAGCAGAGTCCGCCTCCAGGGCTAAGTCCCTGTTCATAGCCAACATGTCCCATGAGCTTAGGACTCCTCTCAACGCCATAATAGGGTTTGCCCAGCTCATAAACTCAGACCGTTCCCTGCCCGATGAGGTCAGGGAGATGGCTCGGCGCATAGAGGTATCCGGAAAGCACCTGCTGGAGATAATAAACAACATCCTTGACCTTGTAAAGCTTCAGGCTGGGAAGATGAGGGTTAAACCCCAGAAGGTAAAGTTGAACACCCTCATTGAGGAGGTTGAGTACATGCTCCTGCCCACACTGAAGAAAGAGGGACTTACCGTAGAGCTTGAAAAGCCGCCTCTGGAGGTAAGAACGGACCCGAGCCTCCTCAAGCAGATATTGCTCAATCTGCTCACAAACGCCGTTAAGTTTACCGAAAGGGGCTCCGTGAGGTTGAAGGTTGAAAGAAGGGGAGGCTATCTGAAATTCAGAGTGATTGACACAGGCATAGGTCTGACTGAAGAGGAGAAAAGCAGGCTCTTCAGAGCCTTTGAACAGATCGAGAACCCGATGCAGAAGCTCTACAGGGGAACGGGTTTGGGGCTTGCCCTCACAAAAGAGCTCGTGGGTCTCCTCGGGGGTGAGATAGGGGTGGTTTCTGAAGGTAAGGGAAAGGGTTCGGAGTTCTGGTTCACTATCCCCTGTTGAGTAGGGTCTCAATTTTTTCCCGCAGAAGGCTCAGGTCCACGGGCTTTGTCAATAAAGAGTTGGCAAGCCCTTCACACCCGGGACAGGTTTCGTCAAGGGCTGTTAGGATTATCACCGGTATATCCTTTACCTCCGGGTCTTCTCTTATCGCTTTGAGGGTGGTAAAGCCGTCCATGTTCGGCATCATAGCGTCCAAAATTATGAGGTCAGGTCTTTGAGTTTCAAGTAGGCTGAGAGCCCTAAGCCCGTCCTCCGCCTCAAGAACGCTGTAGCCCATCCTATGCAGGAAAAGCTTTATTAATAACCTGTTCTGCGGGTCGTCATCAACCACGAGGACCCTTTTCATCTTAGCAGCACCGCTCCGACTTTATCCCTCAGGTCTCTACCTATAAATCTATCCCCCTCTCTATCTATCGCCAGATAGCTCCTTGAAAGCTCTTTTAGCTTTTCCAGAGGAAGACAGAAGCAGGCGGTCGCGAGGGCATCAAGCTCCGCCCCCTTAAAGCCCCTTTCAACAAGGGTGAGACTCTTCCAGAGGTTTTCCTGAAAGCCCCTCAGAGGGTTGAGTATGTGGTGATTCTCCTCTTTTCCTATGAACCTCTCGTAGCTCCCGCTCGTGGTTATCGTGGTCTTATCCTCGGTGGTCTCAATAATGGCGATATTCCCTTCCCCGGAGGGGTCCTTTACCCCTATCCTCCAGCGCCTGCCGAAGGTGCATATCTCACCCCCTATGGAGACGAGAACCTTTGTCGCACCCGCATCAAGAAGGAACTCTGCAAGCCTCTGAGACGCCCAGCCCTTTGCTATCCCCCCGAGGTCCAAGAACATGCCCTCCTCCTCAAGGAAGACCTCCTCTCCGGATACCTTCACCTTCCTGTAATCTATAAGGTGGCTGACTTTTTCTATCTCCTCGGGAGAGGGAAGCCTTTCCTTTCTGCCGAAGCCAAAGAGCCTGTGAACTACTACACCCACCGTAGGGTCAAAGAGTCCCCCCGTGATCTCAGCCATCCTGACCGCTTTCTCTATCAGCTCTACAACATGAGGAGGGCACCTCACCGCAGAAAGACCTGCATATCTGTTTATACGGGATATGTAGGAGTTTTCCCTGTAAACGGAAAGCTCAGCCTCTATCTTCTGAGCGATTCTAAAGGCTTCTTCCAGTTTTACGGCGGGAAGGTCCGCCTTTATCAGTATCTCCGTTGACATGACCCTCTCTGAAAAGGTGTTCATGCTTCTTTTGAGTATTCCAAACATCGCTCTACCCCCTAAAAGCTATAGCTGAAGGTAGCTCTCTCTTTGGAGATCGTTCCCCTGAACCTTGTTGTAAATGTGAGCGTGAATACGCCGCTCAGGACGGCGCTCGCGATGACATCCCTCCAGTAGTGTGCCCGTGCGTGAACCCTGCTGACGCCCACCAGTAAGGCGAGGGCTACCGATGGAACACCCCACCTTGGACCGTACCTTCGCCAGAGGAACCACGCTCCCGCAAAAGCTGAGGCGGTGTGCCCGGAAGGAAAGGAGTGCTCTCCGCCGTTGGGTCTTTTTTCATTTACGGTATATTTGAGCAGGAGTGTGGTAGCCATCGTTGAGCCGTAGCTCTCTGCAAACTGCAGCGTCCCCTCGCGGTCCTTGAGATAGAGGGTCTTCCCGAGGGCGGTGAGGGGCAGGGCTATCTGCATTACGTCCCCGTACAGGGTGAAGAGGTCCTTAGAAAGGGAGGGGGCAAAGACCCCTCCCAGTATCAGAAGCTGTAGTCCAAGGATAAGCTTCCGAACCATGCCTCTATCCTGTCCTTTCCGTACCAGTTCTTTATGTAGCTGTTGGAAGAGGTCAGGTAGTAGTTTACCGCACCCTTGAGCTTGAATCCCGAAAGACCGAAGCCCTTTATGAAGAAAAGACCGAAGGTTTTTGAGCTGAAGGCGGAGAGCCTGTAATCCACAACGACGTATCTGTCCGTGAGACTGTAATCCTGCAGGTTCTTTGTAAAGTCAGCCTTGGTCTGGGTGTAGTATCTGAACCTTATCCCTGCGGTCAGTTCCTTGGCAACGTCCCTAAGAAGTTTCACATCGACTGTATGAGACTTTATACCCCAGTCGTCGGTGTAGTACCTGTAGGAGAAGTTAAGGCTCATCGGCTCGCTTATGAGCTTCACGAACTTCACCGTAAAGGCGTGCCCTCTTCTGGTCTGGGGCAGAGTCTCAAACCTTGCGAAGTCCCTTTTCAGGAGGTAGTGATAGGGGGAGCCGAGGAAACCTTCCGAGTATAGGTTTGAGTAGATGAGCTGGAGCATCGCTGTCGGAGATAGGAGCTGAGAGAGGGAAAGGTCTATCTTCCTCTCCTTCCTGTCGCTTCTGGGCAGGTCCCTCCTGAAGACGGGTTCCCACTTGTCAAAGGACTGGGAGAAGCTGATGCCCACCGCGGTGTTCTGGAGGTTGAGCTGGCGGACGTAGCTTCCGAAGACAGACCTGCCGGTGTAGTCCCTCTCCGTTGAGTAGTAAGCACCGAGGGTAAGGGTATTGTCTCCGTCGTCATAGACTCCGATGATAGTTGGTGCGTAGCGAACGTCGTCAAAGGTTCTTCTCGCTGTCGCTCCCGTTACTGCATCCGACCTGACAGGGGACCCCCCCTTCCTTATGCTCGCCGCGGATATGGCGTCTATCCTCATCTTTATGCCTATGAGGAACTTCTTCGTCAGGGTCTTGAAGAAGGAGAAGGTGGGGGAGTAAACCTGAACGTCCGTGTTGTCCGCATAGAAGTCAAAGCTGAGTCCCCCCTTATCTTCAAGAGAGCTTGCGAAGGCTTTCAGAGGAAAAAGAAGGGAGAGGAGTCCGAAGAGCCTTCTTATCTGCATCCGCATCCACCCTGAAAGGAACTCTCACCGCCGGCGGAAGCCTCCTTTATGAGGAAGACGTGTCCCTCCTGCTCAGCCTCCGACTCCACGGGGTCTATGAGCATCTTGTCCTGAGCGAAGTACTCCCTCTCGTAGGGTTGAACCCTCACGAGCTTCTCGGAACAAGAAAAGAGCACAGAAGAGAGGAGGGCAAGGAGAAGAAGCCCCTTCATTTCAGCACCTCCTCTATGGCACTTCTCAGGGTCTGAATGTTCTCCTCGGTGAAGCTGGAGGGAAAGTACTTGACCAAGGTGCCTTCCCTGTCTATCAGGTAGGAAGAGGGCATGCCTATGGGTCTGTATCTCCTTATAACTTCCTTCTTTCCATCGTAGAGGACAAGGAAGTTTACCTTCTTGCCCGTTACCTCTTCAAGCTCTCTCAGGAACTCCCTTGCCTTAGATGGGCTCCTGTCAACGTTGATCGCCACTATCAGGAATCCCCTATCCGCATACTGGCTCTGGAGCTTTACAAACTCCGGCATCTCCGCCCTGCAACCCGTGCACCAGGAAGCCCAGAAGTTCAGCAGGACAACCTTTCCCCTGAAGTCCGCAAGGCTGTAGGTCCTTGTTCCCCCAAGGTCGGGGAGTCTGAAATCTGGAGCGGGGGCGTTCATCTTCGGGATAGAAAAGGCAAGTCCGATAAAAAGAACCAGAATATAAAGTGCCTTCTTCATCTTTCACCTCCTATCTGCAAAGGTTTGTATTCAGCTGGGGATAGATGAAACCGGGGGCACCGCCCTGAGTGTCGGGATACCTGTGGCAGGCGTTGCAGGAGAACCTGTTATTAGAATCCGCAGGATTGTTTCTCGGGTCATAGGAGCTAATACCGTTGAAAAAGTGCCGGGTCAGGCTCTGGGCTAAGGTCGTTCCGTCCTTGGTAATTATCCTCACATAGTAACCCCCGTAGGGGGTGATGTCCGATAGGAGCCTCTTGAGGATGAATACATTACCTTTGCCTCTGTATCCCTTTGAGTTGGGGTCTCTGTAGCTGCGAGAGTCGTAAACAACATTGTAGGAGCTGTCAAGAAGCTGGATATATAGCTCCCCCCCGCAGACCTGAGCCATATCGTCGGGGTTTGATACATCCTTAGACTTAAACACCGTTCCCGCCATAAGCAGGTGCCTTTCGGGCTTGAGGTCAACGTTATGACAGCTGA
>NZ_JBWONM010000091.1:0-4185 GCF_056450045.1 Hydrogenivirga sp. | reverse complement strand
ATCCTTGAGTACGAAGAAGGGAAGAGGATAGTCGGTCTTAAGAACGTCAGTGTAAACGAGCCTTTCTTCCAGGGGCACTTTCCGGGCTTTCCTCTCTTTCCGGGGGTGTACGTCCTTGAGGCTATGGCTCAGGTGGGCGGGATACTCATGATAAGGTCGTTAAACCTTGAGATAGGTAAGTACGCCGTCGTCTTTGCCGGCATTGATGGAGCCCGTTTCAAAAAGCCTATCTTTCCCGGCGACCAGCTCATAATGGAGCTGGAGGTAATCTCTCTTAAAAAGACCCTCTCAAAGATGAAGGGAACCGCAAGGGTAGGGGAAGAGGTGGTAGCGGAGGCTGTCCTTTACGCAGCTGCCAGAAAGCTGGAAGAGGTCAGAAGATAGCTACCTGTACCAGAGCTCCTTCGGAAGGGGAACTACCCTCTCGCCCTTTTTGAACATTAATAGATACTCCCTTACAAACTTCTCCTTGTAGAACTTCGGATTGCGCTTTATACGGGAGTGGATCGCCCGGAGCTTTATGTTCTTTCCTTCCTCCGCATCAATCAGCTGGGTTAGCCTGTCCGAGGCAAGCTTAAGCTGAAGAACCTTTTTAAGGTTGAGCTCCGATAGAAGGAGGTTCGCAAAGGTATTCACAGCAGCCAAGAGAAGAAAGCCGTAGGCGAGCTTCCTAATCAGAGAGAAATCCTCTGAATTCCTCCTTGCCCCAGAACTGTGCTCCATACCCAAGCTCTTCTTCTATTCTAAGTAGCTCGTTGTACTTTGCAATCCTGTCAGACCTTGAGGCTGAGCCTGTCTTTATCTGACCAGCGTTCGTTGCTACCGCAAGGTGAGCTATAAAGGTGTCCTCCGACTCACCAGATCTGTGGGATATTATTGGGGAGTAGGAGTTCTCCTTAGCCAGCATGACCGTATCAAGGGTCTCCGAGAGGGTTCCTATCTGGTTGAGCTTCACCAAGATTGAGTTGGCTACTCCCTCCTCTATCCCCCTTCTCAAAACCTTTGGGTTCGTGGTAAAGAGGTCATCTCCCACCAGCTGAACTCTGTCACCTATCGCCTTTGTGAGCTCCTTCCAGCCTTCCCAGTCGTTCTCCGAAAGAGGGTCCTCTATGGATACTATGGGGTACCTATCAAGGAACTCCTCGTAGAAGGCTATCATCTCCCCCGAGCTCAGCTTCTTGCCCTCAAGGTGGTATAGTCCGTCCCTGTAAAACTCTGAAGATGCACAGTCAAGGGCGAGGTATACGTCCTCACCCGGTCTGTATCCGCTCTTCTCTATAGCCTGCATCAAGGTATCAAGAGCCTCCTTGGTTGAGCTCAGGTTGGGGGCAAAGCCTCCCTCATCGCCAACGTTTGTAGAAAAGCCCTTTTCTTTCAGAACCTTCTTCAGGGTGTGGAAGACCTCAACGCCAGCTCTCAGAGCCTCTCTGAAGGAGCCACCGCATACGGGGACTATCATGAACTCCTGAATGTCAAGAGGGTTGTCCGCATGGGCTCCTCCGTTTATGACGTTCATGAGGGGGACCGGGAGCCTTGAGCCGAACCTGCCTCCCAGGTACTCGTAGAGAGATACTCCGAGCTCCTCCGCGCTTGCACGGGCAACAGCCATGCTGACAGCTAAGATAGCGTTCGCGCCGAGCCTTCCCTTGTTTTCTGTTCCGTCAAGCTCTATCAGGGCGAGGTCTATCTCCTTCTGATTCATGGACTCCATCCCTTTTATTCTCTTGGCTATCTCCCCGTTGACGTTGTCAACAGCCTTCAGCACACCTTTGCCGTGGAACCTCTTGGGGTCTCCATCCCTCAGCTCTATAGCCTCCCTCTCTCCAGTAGAGGCTCCGCTCGGGACGATAGCCCTGCCGACGGCTCCGCTTTCAAGAACAACCTCAGCCTCAACCGTGGGGTTTCCCCTTGAGTCAAGAACCTCCCTTCCGTGAACACCAACTATCGCAGACATGGGGAATATTTTAGCCTATGTGCCTTATGTATTTAGCCCCGAGGTCGTAGTCCGCCGACTGGCTCACCTCCACCTCTATCAGCTCTCCCTCCCTCAAAGGTGCCTCTTCGCTCTCTATGTAAACGAGACCATCAACCTCAGGAGCCTGAAGGTAGGACCTTCCCCTCGGAACGAAGGAGAACTCCTCCGAGTAGCCTTCAACTAGGACCTCAAGCCTCTTTCCGACGAGCTCTGCGTTCTTTCTGGTACACACCTCCCTCTGAATCTCCATGAGCTCTTCCCTTCTCCTGTCCTTCTCCCGCTTAGGGATGGGGTCTCCAAGAGGGTAGGCATGGGTGTCCTCCTCTTTGGAGTAAGTGAATACACCTGCCCAATGGAAGTGTCCCTCAGCAACAAAGTCCCTAAGAAGCTTGTAGTCCTCCTCCCCTTCCTCGGGATATCCAACGATGAAGGTAGTTCTGAGAACCGCCCCCGGTATCTCCTCCCTTATGCTCTCAACGAGCCTCCTTACAAACTCTTCTCCGTAGCCCCTCCTCATGCTCTTTAGCACCCTCGTTGATATATGCTGGAGAGGGATGTCAAAGTAAGGCAGGACCTTTTCCGAATCCCTTATGAAGGACAGGAGCTCACCGCTCACCTCCGTGGGATACAGGTAGAGGAGCCTTATCCACCTTATGCCCTCAACCTCCTCAAGCTCTGACAGGAGCCTTACCAGGGAGTCCTTCCTGTAGAGGTCCCTCCCGTAGTAAGTTGTATCCTGAGA
Source organism: Hydrogenivirga sp. (assembly GCF_056450045.1). Taxonomy (NCBI): domain Bacteria; kingdom Pseudomonadati; phylum Aquificota; class Aquificia; order Aquificales; family Aquificaceae; genus Hydrogenivirga; species Hydrogenivirga sp. The sequence continues at coordinate 1,468 of NZ_JBWONM010000091.1, read as the reverse complement.
GACTACGTTTATCTCCTTAACACCTCGCTCCGCGAGGTCCTTCACCTCATCAACTATATCCTCAATGGGTCTTGACCTGTGTCTGCCCCTTATCTTGGGTATGGCACAGAAGGAGCACAGGCGGTTGCAACCCTCCGCTATCTTGACGTAGGCGTAGGCACGGGGAGTTGTCAGGAGCCTGTGAGATGAGTACCTTGGCTCAAGCCCGAGGTGTTTCAGTATCTCGTCCCAGCTCTGGGTGCCGAAGTACCTCTCAACCTCGGGGATCTCCTTCTCAAGCTCCTTTTTGTATCTCTCAACGAGGCACCCCATGACGAGAACCCTTTTTCCTGAATCAATCACCTCAAGTATCGTATCTATTGACTCTCTCTTGGCGTCCTCTATGAATCCACAGGTGTTGACTATTATGCAGTCCGCAGATTCTATATCGGGTGTGAGCTCAACCCCAGCACCCCTGAGCTTTCCCAGAAGCACCTCGCTGTCAACGAGGTTCTTGGAGCACCCGAGGCTTATAACTCCAATCCTCATGGAGGATAATATATAGCATGGAGAGATATAAGGACTGGTTTGAACAAGGGGAGAGGGACCTGCGTAGAGCAGAGATAGACCTTGAACATGAGTTCTATGAGTGGGCTTGCTTTACAGCTCAGCAGGCTGCTGAAAAGTTTGTTAAAGCTCTTGGACTGAAGTTAAACGTGGATCTGTGGGGGCACTCTCTGACTGGAATGTTGAAAATCCTCAGAAAAACGGCTTCGCTGGACATACCTGACGAGATAACCGCCTGTGGGAAGGAGCTTGATAAGTACTACATACCTACAAGGTATCCGAACGGGTTTGCAGAGGGTAAACCTGCGGATTACTTTACAAAGGATGATGCCCGGAAGGCGATCTCCTGTGCGTATAGTATCAGAAGGTTCTGCGAAGGCTATCTATCTTGATAGGGAAGAGCTCTTCAGGGAGATTGAGGGAGTTGCCCGGGAGCTGAAGAAAAAGCCCTATGTGAAAGAGGTAAGGCTCTTCGGCTCTCTGGCTAAGGGAAGCCACCATGGTACCAGCGATGTTGACATCCTTGTAGTGATCAAAAATCAAAAGAGAGGCAGGCTGAGGGAGATATGGGAGGAGCTCTTTGATATCCTGAGTGAGGGGCTTTCCCTACCCTTTGACATCATCGTTATGGATGAAGAGAGCTTCAGAAAAGAACCGCAGAAGTACGGGAAGACCCTGAGGGTATAATAGTTCTCCCATGAAGGAGCTCAAGGATTACAACCCCCGGGAGATTGAACCGAGGTGGACAAAGTTCTGGATAGAGAAGGCTATATACCACGTTGAGAAGCCAAACAAGAGCAAGAAGTTTTCGGTTGTCATACCCCCACCCAACGTAACGGGCTCTCTCCACATGGGACACGCTCTGAACGCCACCCTTCAGGATGTGATAGTCCGGTGGCAGAGGATGAAGGGCAGGCAGGTC
>NZ_JBWONM010000090.1:0-3047 GCF_056450045.1 Hydrogenivirga sp. | reverse complement strand
TGAGGCGAGCAAAAAACCTATAAAGATTATAGCTCTCTTTGGAGGACAGTGGCCCCACACATCCTACTCACTACCGGGTGGGGTTATGAGTGACCCTACCTATGTTGAGGTCGGACAGGCTCTCGGTATGATTGAATCCCTCATAGAGTTTCTTGAAAAGAGAACCCTTGGCATGGGGGTTGAGGAGTTTCTGGAGAGCGACCCTTTGGGTGAAAGCGGAGGAGATGTAGCAAACTTCATCGGAGTCTGTCAAAAGTTCGGACTTGACAGAGCTGGGAGGAGCTACGGCAGGTTCATAGCAGGGGGAGAGCTTGAAGGGGTCTCTTCCTCGGGGGTTTTCAACTCTGCCCTTGAGAGCTTTGACATAGGTTTGGTGAGTGAATCGGAGGATTTACCTACTTCTCAGGCAAGGGGGGCTACACCTGGTCAAAGGCTGCGAGGTACAACTCCCTTCCTCACGAGACCGGACCCCTCGCCAGGCAGGTTGTCTCCGGAAACAGGAGATTTCTCTCACTGCTCAAGGATTACGGAGACTCAGTTATGGTGAGGGTTCTCGCCCGCCTTGAAGAGCTCGTAAGAGTGAGTCTGAAGGTGAGAGAGCTCCTTCAGGAGCTTGATATAGGTGAGGATTCCTGGGTAAGACCTCCTGTGGAGGTAGAGAGGCTATCTGGAAGGGGTGTGGGTGTGATTGAAGCAGCCCGGGGAACGCTCATCCACGAGGTGGAGCTCTTTAGGGGCATTATCAAGAGGTACAACATAATAACTCCTACCGTCTGGAACCTCGGACCGAGGGACAGGGAAAACCTGGGGGTTGCAGAAAAGGCGCTGATAGGTCTGGACTCCTCACTAAAGGCTGAGATAGTCCTCAGGAGCTTTGATGTCTGTTCCGTCTGTACAGCTCACTGAGACCTTGCGAGCTTTTTCCTTTTCTCCTTCACAAACTCCCTGACACCTTCCAAGTTCCTTGTGTTAAGGACAAGCTCTGGAACAGCCCATCCCCTCCTCGCTATACCAACACCAATCTTTATGTAGGGGAGGTGAGCCACCGAGTGGGCGTCGGTGACGACCGCTATCGTAACACCAGCCTCCATGCACCTCCTTATGTTTTCGGGGGAGAGATCCACCCTGAAAGTGTTCACCTCCAAGGCTGTGCCCGTTTCCTTTGCGAGCTCAATGACCTTGTCCATGTCAAGGGGGTAGCCCTCCCTCTGTCCGTAAGCCTTCCCCGTTGGGTGCCCTATCAGGTTCACGTAAGGGTTCTCCATAGCCTTCAGTATCCTGTAGGTGTTGTCCTGGTTGAATCTTGAGTGGATTGATGCCACCACAAAGTCAAAGCCCTCAAGGAGTGAGTCGGGAAGGTCAAGGCTCCCATCGGGGAGTATATCAACCTCACAGCCCTTGAGTATGTAAAAGCCCTTCGGGTTGTATATCTCATTCAGCTTCTCTATAAGCTTCCACTGCTTTTCGTATCTCTCGGGAGTGAGCCCGTTGGCTACCCTTGCGCTCTGGGAGTGGTCTCCTATGACTATGTACTCATGACCCAGCTTGTAGGCGGCTTCCACGACCTCCTCCACGGGATTTATCCCGTCGCTCCAGTTTGTATGCATGTGAAAGTCACCCTTTATCTCGTTAAACTCAACGAGCTTGGGAAGCTTTCCCTCAAGGGCAAGCTCTATCTCACCCCAGTTCTCCCTTATCTCCGGAGGTATCCACTCCATCCCAACGAGCCTGTAAACTTCCTCCTCCCTTTCACCACCAAGCCACTCGTCGGTATCAGCCCTGAAGACTCCGTACTCGTTCACCTTCAATCCTTTCTCCTTTGCTATATCCCTCACCCTTATGTTGTGTTCCTTTGAGCCGGTAAAGTACTGGAGGGCTGCACCCCAGCTCTTGGGCTCAACCGTCCTCAGGTCAACCTGTCTCCCGTTCTTCAGGACTATGCTTGACTTTGTCTCCCCCTTCGCAAGGACCTTGTTCAGCTCGGGGTACTTGGCGAAGTGCTCATGGATCTTTCTCCAGTCCTTCCTGTCCGCCGTAACGAGGATATCTATATCGCCTATCGTTTCCTTCATCCTTCTCAGGCTCCCGGCTATGGATATCTCCTTTATGCTCTTCTCCCTCTTCATGTACTCAACCACATCCTGAGCCATGGTGTAAGCCTCTACGAGAGGTATCCTCTCCTGAGCGCTCTGCCAGAGCTCTATGCCCTTGAGTATGTTCTCAACCTTCTTAGGACCAAAGCCTGGGAGCTTTGCAAGGGAGCCGTCCTTGAGAACCCTAAGGAAGTCCTCCTTAGTCCTAACACCGAGCTTATCGTAGGCTATCCTCAGAGTCCTCGGACCTATACCCGGAACGTCCATAAGCTCAAGGAGGTCTTCGGGAACCCTCCTGCGCAGATCCTCGTACTTTTTAACCGTCCCGGTGTTGAGGAACTCCTCAATCTTGAGCACGGTGGAGGAACCTATGCCGGGGAGTCTGGATAGCTTCCCCTCCCTGTGGAACTCCTCTATATCCTCCGGTAGCTCCGATATAAGGTTGGCAGCCCTACGGTAGCTCCCTATCCTGTAGGGGTTGTCCCCGAGGAACTCAAGGATATCCGCTATCCTCTCAAATATCTCCGAGAGCTTCTTATTCTTCTTTAGCATAGCTACATAAACCGCTCCTTCTTTGCCGGGCGAATGTGAATTTTAATCCATATACGGATGTAAATACAAGGCAAGTTATACCTTTGGGTGCTCACTCAATCATGTAACCGAAGGTTCTAACAAGCTCAGGTCTTCTCCTCCAGTCGGGCTTTACCTTTACCCACAGCTCAAGGTAAACCTTCCTCTGAGTAAGGAGCTCAAGTTCTTCTCTTGCCATCCTTCCTATCTGTTTGAGCCTCTGTCCCTTCTTCCCTATTATGATCGGCTTGAGGCTTTCCCTGTCCACGACTATCTCCCCCTTTATAACGAGGACGTTTGGGTCCGCATCTCCGGGCTTTATCTCGTTTATAACGACCGCTACCGCGGTGGGAACCTCCTCCCTCGTAAGGAGCATGACCTTCT
>NZ_JBWONM010000089.1:0-12827 GCF_056450045.1 Hydrogenivirga sp. | reverse complement strand
ACCACGTCAAAGATCTATCCCTCGCAGACCAGGGTAAGAACCGCATTGAGTGGGCTGAGATGGACATGCCCGTTCTCAGGAGCATAAGGGAAAGATTTAAAGAGGAAGAACCGCTTCGCGGTGTGAGGATATCGGCCTGTCTGCACGTTACCACAGAAACCGCAAATCTTGTACTTACTCTCAAGGAGGGGGGAGCTGAAGTCTACCTGACCGCCTCAAACCCACTCTCAACCCAGGACGATGTGGCAGCCGCCCTCGTCAAACACTACGGGGTACCCGTATTCGCCATCAGGGGAGAGGATAGAGACACCTACTATTCCCACCTAAAAGCTGTTATAGAGAAGAAGCCCCACATAGTTATAGACGACGGGGCAGACCTGATCTCAACGATACACAAGGAGTACCCCCAGCTTGCGGAAGAGATACTCGGCGGCATGGAGGAGACCACAACGGGAGTTATAAGGCTCAAGGCTATGGCTAAGGACGGAGTTCTCAAGTTCCCCATAATAGCGGTGAACGATGCCTACACGAAGCACATGTTTGACAACAGGTACGGGACGGGGCAATCAACCATTGATGGAATACTCAGGGCAACCAACAGGCTTATAGCGGGTTCCTACTTCGTGGTTGCCGGATACGGCTGGTGCGGTAAGGGAGTAGCTCAGAGGGCAAGGGGAATGGGAGCGACCGTTATAGTAACAGAGGTTGACCCAATAAAAGCCCTTGAGGCGAGGATGGACGGCTTCTTGGTCATGCCGATGTCTGAAGCTGCAAAGCTCGGAGACTTCTTCGTGACGGTTACGGGGAACACCTCGGTGATAAGGAAAGAGCACTTCGCCGTTATGAAGGACGGGGCGATAGTTTCCAACTCGGGGCACTTCAACGTTGAGGTAGACCTGAATGCCCTGGAGGAGATGAGCGTCTCCAGGAGGGAGATAAGAAAAGAGGTGGAAGAGTATAAACTTCCTGATGGAAGGAGGATATACGTTCTGGCACAGGGAAGGCTTGTAAACCTTGCAGCTGCAGAGGGACATCCCGCATCCGTTATGGACATGTCCTTTGCAAATCAGGCGCTCTCGGCAGAGTTCATAAAGGAGAAGAGCTCAGAGCTCAAGAGGGACGTCTATAAGGTACCTGACGAGATAGACAGAGAGGTTGCCTCCCTGAAGCTAAAGGCTATGGGGATTGAGATAGACGAGCTCACACCCGAGCAGGTGAAGTACCTGTCCTCGTGGGAGTTTGGGACTTAAAAGGAGGAGGTGCCCCGCCCGAAGGCGGGGAGGGACTCAGAACATCCAGGTAATAGCTCCCGAGTATATATCTCTGTCCTCACCCTCCTTGTAGTTCTCCCTGGCGTAGTCAGCCTTCAGTGCTACAAGGGGATGGGGCTTGTAGGATAAGCCCACGTTTATAACGTCAAGCTTGCTCGCCGAGCCTGTAGGTTTCGTATATCCAGAAGGCACTTCCTTGTACCTGTCTATGCTCTCTAACTTACCAAAGAGGTAGAGCTCCTGCTCGGTGTTGAAGAAGCGGAGGACATTGTAGGCTACCTGAAGGTAAAAGCCCTGCATCTTTTTGGGGAATATCTCCTGCCCGTTGGAGGGATTCCCATCGTCCAGCTCGCTGGTTATCCTGAGCGCTCCGCTCACAGTGGCGTAGGCTCCCACGAACCTCACATCAAACCCCGCATACTGCCACCAGAGGTGGGGAGAGAAGAGGGAGATGGTACCGAGCTTTTCACCGCTTCCGTTCTGAACTCCCGAGATGAAGGTGGATGCACCTACCTTGAGGTTCATAGGCAGCTTCACATCAAGCCTGCCGGTGAAGGCGAGCTGGTCGGAGACAGCTTCGGAGCCTTTCTGGGAAAGCTTCTTGAGAGGAGAAGTGAGCTTGTACTCACCGCTCTCAGCCTTCATCCCGTTTATCAGGTATGCCCTGTACTCAACAGGACCCACTTCACCGTAGATACCAAGTCCGTTTTCCCTCCAGGTGAAAGGGAAAAGGTTCTTCTCAAGGTAGGGCTGCTTCACGCTGAAGTAGGTGGGAGGCTCATGGTATTCGTTAGTTATACCTACGGGGATGAGGACCATACCTCCCCTCACACCGATAGCCCTGTTTATCCTATAATCAAGGAAGGCGAACTCCAAAGCCACTTCACCGCTCTCCTCCCCTCCTTCAACGAGAGCGTGTTCTATCTCTATCTCTGAGTTGAACTTTAGCTTTTCGGTGAAGGCGTAGCCAAGGTATATGATGAACCTGTAAAGGTCAAGCTCTGTCTTTGGCTTTGCGTTGGGGTCGTGGGTCAGCCATAGCTCACCATAGCCTCCAATAGAAACACCCTTCGGGTTTATGAAGGCTTTTGAGGCAGCAGGACCGAGACCGGAGTAGCTTCTGTACTCCGTAGCCTCTGGCATGGAGATCTCAAGCTTTAACTTCCTCAGCTCTTCCTTGAGAACTTCTACCTCCTCTCTCAGCTGTTTAACCTCCTCCGAAGGTTGGGCAAAGAGCGCCGAGGAAAGGATAAGGGTGGGGAGAAGGCTCTTCCTTAGCATGCTAACTACCTCCATCGGGATTTTAGAAAATGAAACCAAATCTCAATATTTATTTCTATGATTGAGCTCATGTTGAGAGGATTAACAGAAAAAGAAAGATTTATTTCTGAGACTTTATTTCATGTTTTAAGAGTATTATGCTGAAGAAGTTCCTGAAGGTATCGTTCATGAATATGCTGCCATCCCTGTAGAGCTCAAGAGCACCCACATCGGGGTTCTCCTTGTAAAACCTCCTGCGCACTTCCTCCGGCATTGAGAAGAGGGCGGTTGCGTAGGCATCGGCAAGGGAACAAACCTCATGGACAACGGTGATCTGGTAGAGATTCCTGTCTGACCTCTCTATGTGCTCCTTTATGTAGTTGCCAGAGGTGGATATGCAGAGGTCCTTATTATTTACAAGCTGAAGGAGAGAACCACCCCTCAGGGGGTCCTTTATGGCAAGGGTCCTTTCCTCTCCCCAGACGCTCATGTCCCCTGCTATGCCAACAAAACCCCTCTTCGTGCCGAGCCTTCTCCTGAGGACGTCAAGGGCGTAGCCCTTTCCTATGCCCCCAGGGTCAACGGCCATTCCCTTCCTCTTGAGAAAGGCTCTCTCCCCCGATAGCTTCAGGTTCCTGAAGGATACAAGCCTCTTTGCCTCCTTCTCGCTCAGGAACCCCTTCCTCCTCGCGTTTATTGTCAGTGCCCCGATAGTTATATCAAAGAAACCGAAGGTCCTTTCAGAGACGTAGAGGGAGATCCTCAGCATCTCAGCGGTCAGGGGAGATACCCTTACCTCCCTTACCCCAGCACTTTCGTTGAGTCTGGATATGTCTGAGGTTGGGATGTAGCTTGATATTTTCCTCTCAACCTCCCTGAGAATCCTGTAGGCTCTGTAAACCTCCTCCTCGGTGGGGAGGTCAATCAGTGCATAGGTCCCCATCACGTAAAAGAGCCTCTCAACTCCGAAGGAGAGGGAAAAGATAAAGAGGAGGCACACAAGGAGCATTGACTTAAAATTTAATTATGTACACACCAGATAGGGAGAGAGAGCTCATAGAGCTCACGAAAAGGCTCCTAAAGGAGCTACCCAAGATAAGGGAAGCAGACCACAAGAAGGCTGAGGAGTACGCTCCTCTGCTCAGGGAGGTCATAAACTACCACGACTACAAGTACTACGTTCAGGCTTCTCCCGTCATCTCCGATTACGAGTACGACCAGCTCTTCAGAGCCCTCAGGGACCTTGAGAAGAAGTATCCAGACCTTATAACCCCCGATTCACCGACCCAGAGGGTTGCGAGCGAGATAACGGGAGCCTTCCCAACGGTCAAGCACTACACTCCCATGCTCTCCCTTGACAACGCCTACACCGAGGAAGAGCTGAGGGACTTTGACAGGAGGGTAAGAGAGCTCACAGGTCTTGAGCAGGTCCTCTACAGCGTGGAGCCCAAGTACGACGGTGCAGGTATAGCCCTCGTTTATAGAGATGACCTCTTCCTTAGGGGTGCGACGAGGGGTGATGGAGAGACGGGAGAGGATATAACGAACAACCTGAGGACTATAAGGAGCATTCCTCTGAGGGCTGAGTTCTCCCGCTACGATATAAGGCTCATTGAGATAAGGGGTGAGGTTCTGATAAACAAGGAAGAGTTCAAGAAGATGAATCAGGAGAGGCTTGAGGAAGGGCTTACGCCCTTTGCCAATCCGAGAAACGCTGCAGCCGGCTCAATAAGGCTCCAGAACCCTCAGGAGGTAGCAAAGAGGAAGCTTGACGCTGTGGTCTATCAGGTCTCCTATGTTGAGCCCGAGTCCAAGCATCCGCCCACCCACTACGAAGCCATAGAGATGCTTCACAAACTTGGCTTCAAGACGCCCTTTCCAGATATGAAGCTGTGCAAAGGTATAGATGAGGTCATAGCCTACTGCAGGGAGTGGGAGGAGAAGAGAGAGAACTACCCCTACGAGATAGATGGAATGGTCATAAAGGTGAACGAGAAGGAGTATTACGAGGTCCTTGGCTTCACCTCTCACCACCCGCGATGGGCTATCGCCTTCAAGTTCAAACCAAAGCAGGCAACAACAAAGCTTATATCGGTGGTATTCCAGGTTGGAAGGGTGGGAACCGTGACGCCGGTAGGCAAGCTGGAGCCGGTCCAGATAGGGGGTGTTACAGTATCCTCCGTTTCCCTCTTCAACGAGGACTTCATAAGGGAGAAGGACATAAGGATAGGGGACATGGTGCTGGTAGAGAGGGCGGGGGACGTCATACCTTACGTGGTTGAGGTGATAAAGGAGGCGAGAGACGGGGATGAGATACCCATAGAGTTTCCCAAGAACTGCCCTTCCTGTGGCTCCAAGCTTGTAAAGCTCCCCGGGGAGGTAGCCTGGAGATGCATAAACATAGCCTGCCCAGCCCAGGTCGTCCTCAGGCTCAAGCACTGGGGAAGCAGAGAAGCCATGGATATAAGAGGTCTGGGAGAGGCAACGGCGAAAGCTCTGCACAGCAGCGGTCTTGCAAAGGACGTGGGAGACCTCTACTACCTCAAACCCGTTGATATCATGAAGCTTCCCGGATTTGCGGAGAAGTCAGCCTACAACCTCTACAACGCCATTCAGGAATCAAAGAACAGGGGTCTTGACAGGGTCCTCTACGGGCTCGGTATCAGGTACGTGGGGCTGACGACCGCAAAGAAGCTTGCTCAGGTGATAGACAGCATCTGGGACCTCAGGGATATGCCCCTTGAGAGGCTGATGGGCATTGAGGGCATAGGGGAGGTGGTGGCAAGAAGCATAAAGGAGTTCTTCTCAAGGGAGGAGAACGTAAAGGTAATTGAGAAGCTGGAGAAGGCTGGAGTAAAGCTGAAGAGGACTGAGCTTGAGAAGGAGGGACCCCTTAAGGGAATGGTGTTCGTCTTCACGGGAACCCTTAGCTGTTGTTCCAGGGAGAAGGCGGGGGAGATAGTTGAGAGTCTGGGAGGTGTATTTTCAAACAGCGTCACAAGAAGAACGACCTACCTCGTGGTGGGTGCGGAGCCGGGCAGGACTAAGCTCACGAGGGCAAAACAGCTCGGGATAAAGACCCTAAGTGAAGAAGAGTTCCTTGAACTCATAAAGGACTACGTCAACGTAGAGGAGCTGAAGAGAACCGAAGGCAGGGAGGGACTTCTTTTCTGACATCAGGGCTCAACCATAACGCAGTGGTAAGGTCCTATGTATCTCTTTACAGCTCTCTCAACATCTTGGAGACCCACCTCACTTATCCTTTCGGTGTACTCGCTGTCCATCTTCCAGCCAAAGCCCATGACCTCATAAAAGCCCAGATACCATGCCTGCCTGAGCCGTGTCTGATGGTCAAGGAGAAAATCCCCCACTATCTTCTTCTTTGCTATCTCTATATCCTCCTCACTTAGCTGGGGGTTCTCCACCGTTGCTATAAGGTCCTTGAAGGCGCTCTCCCTTTTCTCAGGTGAAGTACCTATGTAGGTGAAGAGCCTTGGAGCGGAGAGCCTCGTCGGGTAGAAGGCGTAGGTAGCGTAAGCGTAACCCTTTTTCTCCCTGAGCTCCTTGAAGAGCTTTGAGGTCATGCCTTCACCTAAGGCGCTCGTAAGGACCTTAAAGGTGAAGTAGTCCCTATCCTTCCTGGGAGGGGCGTTGAAGGCGCAGAGGATAGTAGCCTGAGTTCCCTCTCTCTTAACCCTGAGAAGCTCCTCCTTCTCTATGGGAGCTTCCTTCTCCTCTATGTTCAGGGACCCTCCCTCCAGCCCCATGAAGGCTTCCTCAAGGAGCTTTATTATCCTTCCCGCAGGCAGGTCCCCCACGACACTCACGACCACGTTCCCGCCCTTCCTTATCCTTGCAAGCCTCCTGAGAAGGTCCTCCCTTGTAATGGAGACAACGCTCTCCTCACTTCCGAGGGGGGAGGTCTCGTAGGGAGTCCCCCTGTAGGTGAGCCTCCTGAGGTTTTCCATGGCAAACTCCATCCCCCTCTCCCTCTTTGACCTGATGGCTATCAGGGTGTTTCTCCTCTCCCTCTCTATATCCTCCTCCCTGAGGAGGGGGTTCTCTATGATGTCCTTTATAACCTTCAGCGCCTCCTCTATACCCTCATCCCTCGTGGCAAAGCCTATCTCCGAAAAGTCGTTGCCCGAGGAGCTGTATATGTAGCCACCGAGCCTCTCAAAGGGGAGGGATACCTCATAAGAGCTCGGGTAGTTCTTTGAGCCCTTCAGAAGGAGGGTAAAGAGCAGGTGGGTCTCCCCTTTCTTCTCTTCTCCATTGAGCCCACCCCTGAAGAAGACAACGCCCGATACTATACCCTTTCCCTTAGTCTCCTTGACTATGAGCTTTACACCGTTGGGAAGAGTTTTCTCAACCACACCATAACCTCCAAAGGCAACGCTGAGTATAAAAAGGAAGAAGAGAAATGCTCTCATCTACTCCTCTTCCTTCTCCACCTTTACCTTGTAGCCCTCCTTTCCGGCGTAGTATCCCGCCGCACCACCTGCGGCGATACCACCAGCCAATAGAGCGAGCTCTACACAGGAGGAGAGAAAGAGGGAGCCTGCGAGCAATAGAACGATTGCCAACTTCTTCATAGCCTGCACCTCCTATTCTTTATCTGGGACCATAAGAACCTCAACGTATTTGTCCTCTTTAAGGTAGCGTTCAAAGATCCTGAGGAGGTCAACCTTCCTCACCCTCTTTACGTTGTTCTCAAAGTACCTGTAAAAGTCAAGGTCCCTGACAACCGTGTAGGAGTAACCTATATCGTAGGCATCCCCTTCAACCCTCTCCTCCTCAAATATCCTTGAGCCGATTATCCTGAGCTTCGCCTCCTCCACCTGCTGGTCTGTGAGCTTCTCATAGACCTCCCTGAGCAGGGAGAAGACCTTCGCCTTCACCTCCTCGTACTTTTCGGGGTCAAAGGTCGCACTCACCACATACATGTTGTCCCTCGGTCTTCCGAGGTCTCCGGTGAAGAAGGAGTAAACAAGACCCTTCTCTCTGAGCTTCCTGTAAAAGACAGAGGTCCTGCCGCTCCCTAAGAGCTCATCAAGAACAACGAGACCGTAGTAATCCGTCTTACCTATGGCGGGGGCACGCCAGCCGATAATCCAGTATGCCTTCTCCACCCGCGGGTCTTTTATCTTCTCAAAGCGAACACCCATCTGCTCGGGCTCCGAAGGTATCTGGACCTTTGGAACTGGTCTTCCCTCCTCCCTGCCGAAGGTCCTGAGCACCTCCCTCTCAACCTGGGCAGGGTCAACGTTTCCAACGACGACAACAGCCATGTTCTTAGGCTGGTAGAAGCTCCTGTAGAACCTCAGGAGCATCTCACGGGTGAACTTCCTTATGGTATCCTCAAAGCCTATGACGGGAAACCTGTAAGGAGAGACCTTGTAGGCTGTCTTTTCAAAGGTCTCCCAGAGAACGGTGTTGGGGTTGTCCTTCCCACGCCTCAGCTCCTCTATAACTATCGGCTTCTCTTTCTCTATCATCTCCTCCTTAAGTAGTGCCTTGAGTGTAAGCTGGTAGAGGACCTCAAGAGCCTGCTTCCAGTATGGCCTTGCTATCTCTATGTGGTAGTAGGTAAAGTCCTTTGAGGTTCCCGCGTTTATGTTTCCCCCGAGGCTCTCCACTATCCTGTCTATCTCCCCGTAGGGATACTTCTCAGAGCCGTTGAAGAGCATGTGCTCAAGGAAATGAGCCATACCTTTCTCATCGTACTTCTCGTAAACTGAACCCACCCTGAACCATACGTGAAGGGCAACCGCCTCTGTGTCCTCCCTTGGCTTCACTATCAGCTTCGCTCCGTTGGGCAGGTCCCTTATGTAGAGCTCCTGGGCAAGGGCAACGCTCATAACAACCTCCAGAGTAAGAAATAAAAACAGGCGGAGAGCCTTCATACCTTCCTCTCCGCAAGAAGCCTCCTTCTTATCTCTTCTGGCACGGAGACTATTTTACCCCCCGAGACCATGCAGTGCTTTGTCCTTCCCTCCGCCCTCAGCTCGCCCTCAACGTAAACGTTGTAGGTAAAGGAGAAGGTGAACCTGTTTAGGCTCTCAAGGGCGAGCTCTATCTGGACGAGCTCGTCGTAAAAGAGGGGCTTCTTGAAACTGCAGCAGGCTTCCAGCAGGACGACCTCGTAGCCCCCCTTCCTTATCTCCGAGTAAGGCATTCCCATCTGCCTGAGGTACTCACCTCTCGCCTCCTCAAAGTATCGGAAGTAGTTGGAGTGGTGAACTACGCCCTGGGCGTCGGTTTCGTAGAACTGGACCCTCCTCCTGTAGTTCATCTTGCACTTTTCTTGCGCATGCACTCGGAGCAGATACCGAATATCTCAAGCCTGTGGTGCATAGGGCTGAACTCGTACTCCCTGCAAACCTCGTCCTGGAGCTTCTCTATATCTTCGTTCACGAACTCTATTATCTTGCCGCACTCAACGCATACCAGATGGTCGTGGTGAGCCTTCCCCGCTACAAACTCGTATATGGTCCTGTTGTCAAGCTTTATCACCTCTTTTATCACACCGAACTCCTGAAGGAGCTTTATCGTTCTGTATATAGTTGAGCGGGAGACGCTCCTGTCAGCTCTCGTTGCTATCCAGCTAACCAGCTCCTCCACCTCAAAGTGCTTTCCGTAGCTCGCTATAAGGTCTATAAGGTTAAGCCTGCTCTGGGTTACCTTCATGTTCTTTCGCTTCAGGAACTTGGTAAACTCCCTCTTTATTTCATTGAGATTGACACTCATTGCAGAATAATATAGTTAGTCTCATTTTCAATTGCAAGAATTTGTCAGGAGCTCCTCCACCCTCTTTCTCAGCTCCTCGGTTATCTCTTCATAGCTCTTGCCGTCGGGGTATATCGGCTCCCCGAACCTGACCTTGATCTTCTTCGGCTTTGGGAACTTATCGTAGATGGACCAGGCTTCATAGCTTCCGATTATCGTAACGGGAACTATGGGTATGCCGAGCTCCCTGCTCAGGACAGCCACCCCCTTCTTGAACTCCATGAGCTCACCCGTCCTCGTCCGTGCTCCTTCGGGGAATATCAGAACGACTTTGCCTTTCCTCAGAACCTGTGCCACCTTCTGAAGGGACTCCTTTAGCTTCCTGTTTACGTTCACCGTTATAACGTGGGCGAGCTTTCCAAAGAGAGAGGTCAGAGGGTTTCTGAAGTAAACCTCCTCCCCCAGAAAGTAGGTGTCTTTGGCTATTTCCTCGGGCAGTAAGGAGGCAACTACGAAGGCGTCCATATAGCTTGCGTGGTTTGGGGCAAGTATGAAGGGCTTTTGGGGAAGCAGGTGGGTTCCCTCCGCTTCTATCCTGTTGTAGAGCCTCAGGAGGAGGTAGAGGAGCTTCCTTCCAAGGGAGAAGATAAGGGGGTAGTCGGGAGGCTCTTGAGGGGGAACACTGGTGAGGATATCCTTCCAGCTTACCTCTCCCGTCTCAAGGCGTTCCCTTCTGCTCCTGATGAACTCAATCAGCTCACCCACTGTGCTGTGCTTGGAGAGGTCTTCCTCCGTTATTGACACGCCGAAGGCGTTCTCTAAGAAGCTTATCAGCTCAACCTTTCCGAGGGAGTCAAGACCGAGGTCAAGCTCAAGGTGGTCGGAGGGCAGGACCTCTCTTCCCGTTTCCTTTTCAAGGTACTCCTTTATAAGACCCCCTTCGGGGGTGTTAAAGATCTCCGTGCTTTCCTCCTTCTTTAACTCTTCGGACCTTCTGTAGAGCTCTGGAAGCATGAACCTCCTTATCTTGCCAAGCCTCGTCTTAGGTAGCTCTCTGTCTATCAGCTTGAAGCCTGCTATCCTCTTCCAGGGAGGGAGTTTTCTATTTACCCTGTCTATAACCTCCCACTTGAGGGTCTCATGAAGGTTGAGCACTCCCCTCTCCTTCACCTTCTCAAGGTCGGGATGTATGAGGGCGTGGAGCTTTCCATCAACCTCAAGGACTGCCACCTCTTTGATGAGGTCAGATTCTCTTAAGAGGAGCTCCTCTATCTCCTCGGGATTGACGTTCTTACCCGTCCCGAGGACTATTATCTCCTTCTTCCTCCCCTTTATGTAAAGGTACCCCTCCTCGTCCATCTCCCCCAGGTCCCCCGTGTAGAGCCAGCCGTTCTTTATGACTTCCTCGGTCTGGGCTGGCTTGTTCCAGTACCCTTTCATAACGTTGGGACCTCTCACAAGAACCTCGCCTTCTTGAGATATCCTCACCTGAACCCCCTTTATCGGGAGCCCGACAGAACCCAGCTTTATGGCATCGGGAGGGTTGAAGGTCACTATGGGGGAGGTCTCGGTCAGTCCGTATCCCTCAACCACCGTAAAACCGAGCGTAGTGAGGTCCTTCGCCACCTGGAGGTCAAGCTTTGCTCCCCCGCTCACGAGATACTTCACCCTCCCGCCGAAGACCTCATGAACCTTTGAGAACACCCTCCGCCTTATCGCTCTGGAATCTACCCTCTCCATGAGCTTGAAGAGGGTCCTCGTGAGGATGTTTGAGTTTATCCTCTCCATTATCCTCCTGTGAAAGAGGGAGTGAAGGCGCGGGACGCCGACAACTATAGTTATCCCGTAGGTCTGGAGCTTTTCAAGGATGTCCTCGGGAGAGAGCTTGTCAAGGAAGACTATCGTGGCACCTATGTGAAGGGGAACGAGAAGGGTGACCATAAGAGGGTAGGAGTGGTGGAAGGGAAGTATGGCTAAGGTTAAGTCTTCCTTTGTAGCTATACCTGCCTGAGCTACACCCTCTATGTTGGAGAAGAGGTTCTTGAAGGTGAGCATGACACCCTTTGGCTCTCCCGTGGTCCCGGAGGTGTAGAGGATGAGGGCTAAGTCCTCCGCCTCCCTGTGAACCGTTTTCTCGTAAGGCTTTGGAAGGGCAAGCCCGTCGTAGTTAAGAACTACGAGCTCAACCCCCGATAGTTCTATAGCCCTAAGGAGGTTTTCACGGGTTTGCTCTGAGCAGAAGGCGAGCTTTGGTCTTGAGTCCTTAAGAATGTAAGCTACCTCCTCGGGTGTGGACATGAAGTCAACGGGGACCGCTATTGAGCCTTTTCTCCATATCGCGTAGAGGGAGTATATCCATTCGGGTCTGTTTTCCGAGATTATCAGCACCCTCTCATCGGGAAGGGTATCTATGAGACTCGTGAAGGAGCCCACGTTCTCAAGGAGCTCCGAGTAGCTTATCTCCCTTCCCCCATGTATGAGAGCTGTCTTCCCGTGGTCTCTCAACATTATCTTTATTAAAGATGAAGTTTCTGCTTGAAAGCAACCTCTCCAAGCTGGCAAAGTGGCTCAGGTTTCTGGGACACGATGTTAAGCTCCTTGAAGGGGAGATAAACCTGAGGGAGCTTGCCAAAAATCAGGACAGGGTCTTCATAACCACCTCAAAGAGGTGGGAGGACAGCCTAAAGAAGGCGAGGATAGATTACCTCATCGTTCCAAGGCACGACTGGGAGCTCCAGCTCTGCATGGTTGTGAAGCACTTCGGTATTGAGCCCAGGCTGAGGCTTGACAGGTGTGCCCACTGCGGTGCTCCCCTCAAAGCGGTCCCCAAGGAAGAGGTCAGGGACAGGGTTCCGGAGAAGGCTTACGAGACCGCTTACGATTTTACCCTCTGCCCGAGATGTGGCTGGGTCTTCTGGAAGGGAACCCACTACGAGGGTATGGTCAGGATGCTTGAGAGGGCTCTGAGCAGGTGTTAGTTTATTGAAATGGTAAAGGTAAAGGTCTGCGGGATAAGGAGGGTTGAGGATGCCCTCTACGCCCTTGAGCTTGGGGCGGACTACATAGGAGTTGTACTCTACCCGAAGAGTCCGAGGTTTGTCCCGCCAGAGCTCAGGAGGGAGATAATCAGAGAGACAGAGGGCGCCAAGAGGGTGGCGGTGATGGTGAACCCGAGCAGGGAGGAGATTCTCAGGGTTTTTGATGAGGGTTTTGAACTCGTCCAGCTCCACGGGGAGGAGGAGCTCAGCATGGCAAAGGATGTAGGTCTTGGCAGGGTGATAAAAGCCTTCAGAGTCAAGGAGGAGGTTCCCAGCATAGAGGAGGGCTGGAAGGACGGCTACGCCGTGCTCTTGGACACCTACTCCCGGAAGTCCTACGGTGGGACTGGGAAGAGCTTCAACTGGGGCATAGCCAAGGAGGTGGTCAAGAAGGGCTTCAGACTCTTTCTCTCTGGTGGTTTAAATCCCGAGAACGTAAAGAAGGCTATCTCTGAGGTAAGACCCTATGCCGTTGACGTCTCTTCAGGTGTGGAGTCCGAGCCGGGTGTAAAGGATAAAATAAAACTCA
>NZ_JBWONM010000088.1:0-6838 GCF_056450045.1 Hydrogenivirga sp. | reverse complement strand
TATAATACTCCCATGGCTAAGAGGGTTATACTCGCTTACTCAGGAGGTCTTGACACCTCCGTAATAGTCAGGTGGCTCACCGACAAGGGCTATGAGGTCATAACCTACACCGCAGACGTGGGACAGGGAGAGGAGCTCACCGAGATACCCGACAAGGCGAGGGCTTCGGGCGCTGTTGAGGCTATAGTTGAGGATATAAAGGAGGAGTTTGCAAGGGATTTCTGCCTTCCAACCCTGAGGGCTCTCGCCCTTTACGAGGGAAAATACCCTCTGAGTGCTTCCCTCTCAAGACCTCTCATATCTAAGAAGCTCGTCAAGTATGCGGAGAAATTCAATGCGGACTACGTAGCTCACGGCTCAACGGGTAAGGGCAACGACCAGGTAAGGTTTGAGCTTTCCGTGTGGGCTCTAAACCCCGATATAGAGGTCATAGCTCCCGTGAGGGAGTGGGAGTTCAAGGCGAGGGAGGAGCAGGTTGAGTACGCAAAGAGACACGGCATACCCGTAAAGGTTACTAAGGAAAAGCCCTACTCAATAGACAGGAACCTGTGGGGTGTATCGGTAGAGTGCGGTCCCCTTGAGGACCCATGGCAGGAACCGCCGGAGGACGCCTACCAGATAACGAGCTCTCCTCAGAAAGCTCCCGATGAGCCCGAGTACGTGACCCTCGGATTTGAGGAGGGTGTGCCCGTATCCCTCAACGGCAAGAGCTATAAGCTGCTTAGCGAGCTTATCCTTGAGCTCAACGAGATAGCCGGAAGGCACGGCGTGGGCAGGATAGATATCGTTGAGAACAGGCTCGTGGGTATAAAGAGCAGGGAGATATACGAGGCTCCCGGGGCTACGGTCCTCTACGAGGCGTACAGGGATCTCCTTTCGCTGGTGACGGACAGGTTCACCTTCCACTACTTCCTGAGCCACGTGCCCTACGAGTACGCAAAGCTCGTCTACGAAGGTCTCTGGTTTACACCCCTCAGGGAGGCTCTTGATGCCTTCACGGAGCGCTTGGGGAGGGACGTCAGCGGTGAGGTAAGGCTCAAGCTCTTTAAGGGAGGAGTGAGCGTTGTAGGAAGGAGGTCTCCCAATTCCCTCTACGTTGAGGACCTCGCCACCTACTCAGAGAAGGATACCTTTGACCACCTCGCGGGCAAGCATTTCACTAAGGTTTGGGGACTCCCCCTGAAAGTTTTAGGTAGGAGAAGGACTTAGGGAAATACCTGTCCTCAACGGGTAATTCCTTCTGTCCCACCCACTTCCCAATTTACAGAAAACTTGATTAGGAAGTAAAAAAAGTTTATACTTATTTACATGACTTAGGTCATGTGATTTTTATCAGTATAGGAGGGTACCGTCATGGCTGAGGTTGGCGTCAGAGAAAGGACCGGGAAGCGGGGAGTTTCCCGGAGGGACTTCTTGAAGACCGCTGCGGCGGTTTCTGCTGCAACAGCAGTTGGAATGAGCATCCCTGAGGAGGTCCTCGCAAAGGCTTCCCAGGCTGAGAAGGGATGGCGATGGGACAAGGCGGTGTGCAGGTTCTGCGGGACTGGATGCGGTGTCATGGTTGCGGTCAAAGACGACCGGATAGTTGCGGTCAAGGGGGACCCCAAGGCGCCCGTGAACAGGGGACTCAACTGCATCAAGGGTTACTTCCTCGCAAAGATACAGTACGGTGCCGACAGGCTCACGAAGCCGCTTCTGAGGGTGAACGAGAGGGGTGAGTTTGACAAGAAGGGAAAGTTCAAGCCCGTGAGCTGGCAGAAAGCCTTTGAGGTCATGGCTCAGAAGTTCAAGGAGGCTTACAACGAGCTCGGTCCCGAGGGGGTTGCCATATTCTCCTCAGGTCAGTACACGATAATGGAGGGCTACGCTGCTGTAAAGCTGATGAAGGCGGGCTTTAGGTCAAACAACATAGACCCCAACGCGAGGCACTGCATGGCTTCTGCGGTCGCAGCCTTTATCCAGACCTTCGGTATTGACGAACCCGCAGGGTGCTATGACGACATTGAACTCACCGATACCTTCGTCCTCTGGGGCTCCAACATGGCTGAGATGCACCCCGTCCTGTGGGCAAGGGTAATTGACAGGAAGCTCTCCAACCCCGACAGGGTCAAGCTCGTGGTTCTATCAACCTTCACCCACAGGTCTATAGACCTCGCGGACATACCGATAATCTTCAAGCCAAATACAGACCTCGCTATACAGAACTACATACTGAGGGAGATAGTGTACAACCACCCCGAGGCTATTGACTGGGACTTTGTAAAGAACCACTGCGCCTTCGCAACAGGCTACGTAGACATAGGCTACGGGATGAGGGGTAATCCCGAGCATCCCAAGTATTCTGAGAAGGAAAGGGAGACCATGAGGAAGGAGCTCGTCAAGACAGTTTCCGAGGACGAGGCGATAGCCCTCAAGTACCTGAACCTCAAGCCCGGCGACAAGCTCCACATGAAGCACAGGAAGCAGGCTGGAAAGCACTGGGTTATCACCTACGAAGAGTTCAAAAAGGCTCTTGAGCCCTACACCCTTGATTACGTTGCGAGGGTAGCCAAGGGAGACCCCGACGAGCCCCTTGAGGAGTTCAAGAAGAAGCTCAAGGCTCTCGCAGACCTATACATAGAGAAGGGAAGGAAGGTCGTCTCCTTCTGGACGATGGGCTTTAACCAGCACACGAGGGGAACATGGGTGAACGAGCAGAACTACGCCATACATCTCCTTCTCGGAAAGCACGCCAAGCCCGGTAGCGGTGCCTTCTCCCTAACTGGACAGCCCTCAGCCTGTGGAACGGCGAGGGAGGTAGGAACCTTCTCCCACAGGTTACCTGCGGACATGGTCGTCTTCAACCCCAAGCACAGGAAGATAGCGGAGAAGATATGGAGGGTCCCCCACGGAACGGTGAACCCCAAAGTGGGGGCGAACATAATTCAGATAATGAGGGACCTTGAGGACGGAAAGATAAAGTGGGCTTGGGTTATGGTCTGTAACCCATGGCAGGACTGTGCGAACGCCAACCACTGGATAAAGGCTGCGAGGGAGATGGACAACTTCATAGTGGTTTCCGACTCCTACCCCGGCATATCCGCAAAGGTGGCAGACCTTATACTCCCCGCAGCGATGATATACGAGAAGTGGGGAGCCTACGGTAACTCCGAGAGGAGGACCCAGCACTGGAAGCAGCAGGTGACACCCCCAGGAGAGGCAATGCCCGATGAGTGGCACCTGATAGAGTTCTCCAAGTTCTTCAAGCTCAAGGAGTGCTGGAAGGAGTGGAAGCTCAGCGACGGAACTGTTCTTCCCAACGTCCTTGAGGAGGCTAAGAAGCTCGGCTACGACCCCGAGATGACCCTCTACGATGTCCTCTTCTCCAAGGAGGTCTTCAAGAAGACCATCCCCCACGTGAACATAGAGTGGCCCCAGCCCGTTGCCTACCACCCGATAACCAAGGAGAAGCACTTAAACACCTCCGCGGAAGGGGACAGGAGGAACGTCCTCGGTGCGGACGGAAAGCCCTGGAAGGGTTACGGCTTCTTTATCCAGAAGGCTCTTTGGGAAGAGTACAGGCTCTTCGGTCTCGGGCACGGACACGACCTTGCAGACTTTGACACCTACCACAAGGTAAGGGGACTAAGGTGGCCCGTTGTTGACGGAAAGGAGACCCTATGGAGGTTCAACGCCAAGTACGACCCCTATGCGAGGAAGTACGGGAAGAGCAAGGACTTTGCCTTCTACGGACCTGCCCTGAAGAAGATACCCGAGGGAACTCTGTATGGACCCAAGAAGGGAACTAAGGTAGATCTGACCAACAGGGCAAAGATATTCTTCAGACCCTACATGGAGCCGCCGGAGGTACCCGATAAGGAGTACCCCTTCTGGCTTGCCACGGGAAGGGTCCTTGAGCACTGGCACTCAGGTACCATGACGATGAGGGTTCCCGAGCTCTACAGGGCTGTCCCCGAGGCTTACTGCTACATGAATCCCGAAGATGCCAAGAGGATAGGGGTCAAGGAAGGAGAGCTCGTCTGGATAGAGAGCAGGAGAGGAAAGATAAAGGCAAGGGTCAAGACACGTGGAAGGAACAGACCCCCTAAGGGACTCGTCTTCGTCCCGTGGTTTGACGAGAGGGTTTACATCAACAAGGTGACCCTTGACCAGAGATGCCCCATATCCAAGCAGACCGACTACAAGAAGTGCGCCGTCAAGATATACCCTGCGTGAGGTGAAGGATATGGCTAAGGACAGGTCCCCCCGCTCGGAGACGAGGAGAAAGTTCCTCGTCAGAACCATGCAGGCTATAGGCATATCCATAGTGGGGGGCGTTGTCTGGGGAGCCTTTATCAAGGAGAACACCTACGACCCTCTCGTTATAAGACCCCCGGGTGCCCTGCCCGGGGACGAATTTCTCAAGAAGTGCATAAAGTGCGGACTCTGCGTTGAAGCCTGCGCCAACAGACCTTCCGTGCCCTACGAGGACGGAAAGAAGATGGTTACGCTTCGCCTCGCAGCCCCGGGAGACAACAAACCTCTGGGAACGCCCTACTTCATACCGAGAGAAGTCCCCTGCTATATGTGTGAGGACATCCCCTGCGTTCCCGCCTGTCCCACAGGTGCCTTGGAGCCAGACCTCGTCTCCACCATCAAGAACGGCAAGAAAGAGCTTGACATCACCAAGGCGAGGATGGGTGTTGCTGTCATAGACCAGAAGAACTGCATAGCCTACTGGGGGCTCAGGTGTGATGCCTGTTACAGGGTCTGCCCCATACTTGACAAGGCTATATACATAGAGGTTTACAGAAACCCCAGAACGGGTAAGCACGCCTTTATGGTTCCCAAGGTGGACGCCGACTACTGCACTGGCTGCGGTCTGTGCGAGCACGCCTGCGTTACCGAAAAGCCCGCCATATTCGTTCTACCCAGAGAGATAGCCCTCGGAAGGGCTGGAAAGCACTACATGAAGGGCTGGGAGGAGAGCAAGGAAGTTGAAGAGCTGACGGGGACGAGAGGACCGGGACACAAGAGTGCGGAGGACTACCTGAACACGGAGGACCTTCTCAATGAGTGAGGAGAGGAAAGGAATAGGACACTACCTTTACAAACACAGGTTCCTGATTCTGAGGAGGCTCTCCCAGCTTTCCATAATGGTCCTTTACATAGGGGGAAATATCTACGGCTGGAGCATACTCCGGGGGAACCTGAGCTCCTCAAGGCTTTTTGACGCCGTGCCTCTCGCTGACCCCTTTGCGGTCCTCCAGATGTTCTTTGCGGGGGCTGTGGTTGCCGCCGATGCCCTCATAGGCGCAGGCTTGATACTCGCCTTCTACGCCCTCATAGGAGGGCGTGCCTTCTGCAGCTGGGTCTGCCCGGTGAACGTGGTAACGGACTTTGCCAACTGGCTCAGGGTAAAGACTAAGATACACAGGGAGGAGTGGCAGCTCAGGATAACGAGGAAGACAAGGTACCTCGCCCTTGCCCTCGCCCTCATCCTCTCCCTCATACTCGGTATGCCCGCCTTTGAGTACGTTAGCCCCATATCCATACTCCACAGGGGGCTGATATTCGGGATGGGTCTGGGCTGGACTATGGTCCTCGCCATATTCCTCTTTGACCTCTTCGTAATAAAGAACGGGTGGTGCGGGCACGTCTGTCCCCTCGGTGGCTTTTACTCCCTCGTAACGAGACCGAGTCTCATAAGGGTTGATTACAACAAGGACAAGTGTACCGAGTGCATGGAGTGCGTGAAGATATGCCCCGAGAGCCAGGTTCTGCACATGGTGGGAAAATACAGCTCCCTCGTAAAATCGGGGGAGTGCATAAACTGCGGGAGGTGTGTGGAGGTCTGCAACGACGACGCAATCTACTTCACCTTGAGATTTAAAAAGGAGGATGTCAGCCATGAGGCTAAGTAAGGAGCTGTTCCTGCTGTCAGCCGGTGCTTCTTTGGTGTTTCTGAGCGTAGCTCAGGCTGTTAAGGAGGTCATCTCTGAGGAGGAGCTGGGCTACAGGAACCAGACCCTCTACGACGAGAAACCTGTAGCTCCCCCGAAGGTTGAGTTTCCCAAGAACCCTCCGGGTAGCGGAAAGAAATTTACGAGAGCCTATGAAAACGCTCCACCCCAGATACCCCACTCGGTAGAAGGTCTCGTACCCATAAAGCCCGGTCAGAATGCCTGCCTCGGTTGCCACATGCCCGATGTAGCCAAATCTGTCGGAGCCACACCTATCCCCAAGACCCACATAGCCCTTGACCTCTTCACCAAAGGGGGAAAGAAGAAAGAGCTCAAGATTGACCCAGCGAGGTATCAGTGCGTTATGTGCCACACTCCTCAGGCGGATGCACCCCCACTCGTGAAGAACGTCTTCAAGCCCGAGTTCAGGGATCCACAGGCAAAGCAGAGGTCAACGCTCTTTGAGCGCTGGAAAGAGGGGCTGCCTTGAACAGGAGAGAGCTCTTTAAGGCATTCCTGCCCTCCTCGGAGAAGGAAAGGCTCCTCCCGAGACCTCCCGGAAGCGGGGAGGACTTTGAACCCTGCAGAGATTGCGAGGCTCCCTGTGTAAAGGAGTGTGAGACAGGGGTTCTCGTCAGAGATGAGGAGGGCGCACCTTACCTTTTCTTTGAAAGGGCTGGCTGTTCTTTCTGCGGGGTCTGTGCCAAAGTATGTCCAGAGGGCGTTATATCGGAGGGTGTACCGAAGAAGATAAAGGCACGGGTTGTAATAGACCCAAAGAGGTGCAGTGCCTGGAGAGGGGTTCTATGCTTCTCCTGTAAGGAGCCCTGCCTTGACAACGCGATAAGGTTTGAGGGCTTATACAGACCCGTGATAATCCCCGATAGGTGCACAGC
>NZ_JBWONM010000087.1:0-4310 GCF_056450045.1 Hydrogenivirga sp. | reverse complement strand
CTTATGCACCTACTAAGGATGGCATTGTTCTTAAAGTCCTCCTGTCTGTTCTTGCTTTCAACCTCTACAGAGGTTTCACCTTGAGGTTATGGTCATGACTTGTAGGTAGCAACTCGGGTTAAAATATACCAACCATGAAGAAATACAGCTTTGAAGACCTCCTCAGGGTTATGGAAGAGCTGAGGAAGAAGTGCCCCTGGGACAGAGAGCAGACCCACGAGAGCCTGAAAAAGTACCTTATAGAGGAGTGCTACGAGGTCATAGATGCCATAGACTCGGGGGACGACGGGAAGCTAAAGGAAGAGCTGGGAGACCTCTTGCTCCAGCCCGTCTTTCATGCCCAGATAGCCAAGGAGAGAGGCGCCTTTGACATATATGACGTCATTGACGGGCTCGTCAGAAAGCTGATAGAAAGACACCCTCACGTTTTCGGAGACGCCAAACCCGAGGACGTCCTTAAAAACTGGGAGAAGAAGAAGATGGAAAAGAGGGAGAGCGTCCTTGAGGGAATTCCCCGCCACCTTCCAGCCCTTATGAGATCTCAGAAGCTTCAGGACAAGGCTTCACAGGTCGGCTTTGACTTCAGCGAAATATCTCAGGTCTTTGATAAGATTGAGGAGGAGATATCCGAGCTGAAAGAATCCCTTCAGGATGGAGATAAGGAGAACATAAAGCACGAGATCGGAGACATCCTCACCGCGGTGGTTGAGCTGGCGAGATTTCTAGGTGTTGATGCGGAGTCCGCCCTTCAAGAGGCGAACGAGCGCTTCATAAAGAGGTTCAGATACATAGAGGAGAGGGCAAAGGAGATGGGGAGGAGGCTTGAGGACATGAGCCTTGAGGAGATGGACAGGCTGTGGGAAGAGGGTAAGAGGAAGATGGAAAGGCAGTGATGCAACATTGTTGCAACATTGCAACACCCCGAGAAAACAATCTCCGGCATAAATATACAAGCACATCAATAACTTATAAAGTTACCCTCCTTTGGCACGCCGGTTGCATAAAGAGAGTTGAAAACCTGAAGGAGGTGGAGTAATGGCTACGCTGAGCAAGCTAAAGGAGCTTATGTCCATCCCCGGAGCCGTTGCAGCCGGAGAGTTTTCAGACGACGGCAGGCTCTTAGCCTACTACGGCGACATTGATGAGAAGTCCGCCGAGATAGCCGCGATGATGTGCGCGGCTAACAAGCTCATGGGGAACATGCAGGCTAAGGGCTGGAGCGCCTACACGGGTCAGGGCGGCTTCTACCCCGTTGTGGGCTTTGCGGTTGCAGGGGGTAAGTACGCTGCCTGCATAATGGGCAACGTAGGTGTCTTCGTTGAAATGGACAAGGCTGACTTTGACAAGACCTTTGAGACTCTTTCCAAATACATCTGAAAGGAGGTGGTGCCATGGCGAATCTTGACAGGCTAATGCAGATCAAAGGTGTCTGGGCTGCGGGAGAGTTCTCCGACGATGGGAAGCTCGTAGCTTACAAAGGGGATATAAGCGAAGAGCAGGCTGCTATGGCTGCCGAGATGTGTGCTGCCAACAACGCGATGGCTCGTATGCAGTGCGACGGCTACACAGCCTTCTCCGGTCAGGAGTGGACTCCCCTCCACGGCTGGGCTCTTACAGGTCCCAAGTACTCGGTTTGCGTGATGGGGAACGTGGGTGTCTTCGTCAACAACGATGAGGTCTCCTTCAACGAGGTCTTTAAGGCTCTCAGGGAGGAAGCAGGAAGCTGACCCCACCTTACGGCTTTGCCTCCCCTCCCCTTTTTCTTTTTCTTCTTGGAGGTCTGATATGCACAGATTCCTTTCTGAGGATTGGATAAAGGCGTACGCCCAGGAGTGGAACAGGAACGAGAAGCTCAAGAACGACCTTAAAGGCTTCTCCGCATCCATAAAGTATTTTGTTGAAGGCAGAGAGGATGAGGCGGTCCATCTTATAGTTGAGAAAGGTATAGCCAAAGAAGCGGGAAAGGCAGACTCTCGCAAGTACGACTTTGAACTCTGGGCGTCTCCGGAAAACTGGAAGAAGCTCGCTACGGGAGAGATGGGTCCCAGAGCTGCTATGCTCACCAAGAGGCTGAAGTTCAAAGGCTCAATGATAACGGCGATGAAGTACATGGGTGCCTTCGAGGAGTCTCTAAGGATGATGGGCAGGATCACCACCAGCTGGGAGGATTAAATTTATAGTCCGATGGACTTCAGGAGCCTTGAGGGTCTCTTTGACGGCGTTCTCGTAATAAACAAGGATAGACGCATACTCTTCGCTAACAGGAAGGCTAAGCAGATACTCGGGAGGGAACTGAAGCCCGGCGACAGCTGCCGGGGGCTCTTTTCCATATGTAGCTCCTGCCCCATGGATCTCGTTGAGGATACGGAGGAGGGGGTTCAGGTATATGACGTCCTCGTGGAAGGCGGAAAGCACGTATGCCTGAGCATGACGCCCAGCTACGATGGGGAGGCTTTCACCGGCGTGATAGAGGTCTTCAGAGATGTGAGCAGGGTTATATACCACATGGAGGAGGTCAAGAGGCAGAAGGAGTTTGTGGAGGTAGTCCTGAACTCTATAGTTGAGGCGGTTCTGGTCTTTGATGAGGAGGGGAGGGTCATTGAGCACAACTCAATGGCTAAGAGGATACTCTGCAGAGAGCTTGAGAACATGAAGGGAAAGCCAATAGAGGAGCTGATAAACCTGTCCCTTGATGAGTTGCCGCCCGAAGGAGAAAGGGGCGATGTTTACATAGAAACCCCCTGCGGTAAGCAGAAGGCTTCCGTCCTGGTATCAAAGCTCAGACAGGGTAGCGGCTACGTTGTGTCCTTCTACGTTGTCCCCGAGCTATTCTCACCGGAGAGGGAGAGCTTCCAGATAGTCTCCAAGAGCCCGAGCTTTTCCGGAGTTCTTGAAAAGGTCAGATCGGTGGCTGACGTCAACGTAAACATACTCATAACGGGGGAAACGGGAACGGGGAAGAGCCTTATAGCCCGGTACATACACCTCCTATCCTCAAGGAGGGAACAGCCCTTTGTGAAGATAAACTGCGGAGCTATACCCGAGACACTCCTTGAGGCTGAGCTCTTTGGGTACAACAAGGGAGCCTTCACCGGAGCTTTGAAGGACAAGCCGGGAAAGGTGGAGATAGCGGACGGAGGAACCCTCTTCCTTGATGAGGTGGGAGACCTCCCAGCCCACCTTCAGGTTAAGCTCCTTTCCTTTTTGCAGGATAAGGAATTTGAGAGGATAGGGGACGTGAAGCCGAGGAAGGTTGATGTAAGGGTCATAGCGGCGACCAACAGGGACCTGAAGAAACTCGTCAAGGAAGGGAAGTTCAGGGAAGATCTCTACTACAGGCTCAACGTTGTGAGCATTGAACTACCTCCGCTGAGGGAGAGAAGGGAGGATATACCCCATCTCGTGAACTTCTTTATAGACAAGTTCTCCAAGGAATACGGCAGAAAGGTGAAGGGAATATCCCCCTCCGCTATGAAACTGCTCCTTGAGTACAGCTACCCGGGGAACGTGAGGGAGCTGGAGAACATAATAGAGAGTGCGGTCGTTGTCTGCAGGGGTTCAGTCATAAAGGAGGAGGACCTACCCGAAGAGATAAGAACTGCAAGCTTTAACCCTGCACCGAGGAGCTCCGACGAGGCGGATAGGATCAGGGAAGCTCTCAGACAGGCTGGAGGGAACAAGAGCCTCGCTGCCAAACTGCTGGGTGTTCACAGGACTACCCTCTGGAGGAAGATGAGGGAGTTAGGGATAGGGTAGGACCCTGCTCAGCCTCCTGCCGGTGAGCTCCTCAAAGTATCTCTGCCCCGGTCTTCCGAGTGAGTGGGCACCGAGGAGGAGAATACCCAAGGAGCCTTTTGCTATCTCTTCCCTCCTATCCTCTATGTAGGAGAGGATCTCCTCCTCCCCAATTCCTCTGCCGTCCTGCAGTGTATCGGCGGGGATACCTATCATCTCCTTAGCCTCTTCCCTTCCTATAAAGAGGACCCTTGAGGTCTGGTGCCTTATCTCCGTCCTGAGGCTCGCCTCAACCCTGCTTGAGAGGAGCCTGTCTTTGCAGTCACGGGGAACGTAAAAGGTCGGGTTTGTCGTCGGCGGTATCTCCTCAAGGGGAAGGTCCCTCAGCTCCTCAAGGAGGACCAACTTCACATACTGTTTGTTCAGATAAAGGGTATTCCCTTCAATTCTCTCAACGTCAGCCCTCACCTTTCCCCTTATGGGGGCTGAGAAGGGCTTCACTATGGAGGGGAGGGCTTCACCCCCGATCCATACTCCTCCCTCAAGCGGGAACCAGCCAAGAAAGGGGAACTCGT